>JAADGZ010000169.1 GCA_013152045.1 Gammaproteobacteria bacterium | reverse complement strand
CCATTGTGGCGGCACCTCAAAGCGAGCCAAATCAACCCCGTTATAAATCACGCTCGCCTTATTAACATCCAGCAACTTCTGATCACGAATATTATCCATCAACTGCTGACTCACTGCCACATAGTGTTTTATACCCCAATGCATAACCTTGTTTTTCAGGCTCCTAAACCGCTCATTCGGGCTAACATCAACCATACCATGATAAGTTGCCACAACAGGCACCCCTGTAATCAACCCTGCCATGGCCGCATATACATTGGAACCCAACAAATGAGACTGAATAAGCTTTATACGGTGTTTTTTTATGAGCTTAACAAGCTGATACAAAAAACCAAATGCAAAGCTACCTTTGGCAGGGACAACATATGGCTTAAGACCTCGCCTAACAAGCGCATCATACACCCAGCCCTGCCCGGGGATAACGACAACTGAATCGAAACCTCTATCACGCATTTTGTCGGCCAATTGAATAAATACTGTTTCGGCACCACCGGGGCCAGTTGAATCTATCAAGTGCAAAATTGTTCTTGAGGGATTAGAATAATGGTCGCCTCGTCTAGTCACTTACCACCCCTTTATGTATGCCTATTAGTCAATTTATTAAAAACACAATTCGCCTACCCATCGAGTCACTCGCCGCAAAATACGGCCAGCACCGTCATCAATCACAGGTTCCTCGCCTATGGATCATGATGTATCACAGAATACTCCCCAGGCATGACCCAAGATATAAGCTGGAGGAGCCGGGCATGATAGTCGAGCCGGACACCTTCAGACTACATTTGCAAGTACTCCGGGAAGAGTTCACCATCCTGCCATTAAACGAGTGGGTTGAACGCAAAAAAAACAACCTCCCATTACCCAGCAAAGCTTGCGCCATTACTTTTGATGATGGCTGGCTGGATAACTTTGAATACGCTTTCCCTATTCTCGAAGAAGCATCTGTCCCAGCCACCCTCTTTGCCGTTTCTGACATGATAGGCACTTGTGAATTATTCTGGCCAAATCGAATCGCCCGCTTATTACAGCAACCAGCTAACAGACTAAACTCCATCCCCTGGTTACAAAAATTTTCCTCTAACCCATTCATCAGCCCCGAAGTCTCAGCTCAAGTCATTTACTCACTTAAAGACACCCCAGATCACCAGCTTCTACAGCTTATCGAAAGTGCAGAGCAAGCACTGGGCATCACCCCTGAGTCCAGTCCCTCACTGATGAGCTGGCCACAATTAAAGCAACTATCAGATAACGAGCTGTTTGACATCGGCTCACATACCAGCCACCATTTTCGCCTCGGCGCAGATCTTGACTCTGCCGTTATGCAACGAGAGATTATCGAAAGCAAAAAACAGCTCGAAAGAGAGCTTGGAAAACCCGTTAACTTATTTTGCTACCCCAACGGCGATTACTGTGATCGCACTATCGAGGAAGTCGCTAAGCATTACGAAGCCGCAGTCACCACGCAACCAGGAATTAACGGTTCATCCAGCACAGACTTTTTCACTCTTCAACGATTTGGCGTACATCAGGACAGCAGTTTTAACCGCAGAAAGTTACTAGCAAAACTAGCCAATTGGCCCTAACTTACTACGTATCTTGAACACTAACGCACCCATTAAATATTTATCAGCCCACCCCAGCAGCTCGCACTTTACTTTTTAATGCTTCAATAAAGCTCAAGTACTGCAAGAAATCACCCGTACATCTCGGCAAACCAAACCGTGGCAACGCCTCAATGTCATAACCGAATCTTATAGCATCCGGCACTGTTGAAACCGCACCCAGCATTGGAGAATCAGCGATGATCTGCTTTTCACGTTCGCCAAAATCAGCAACGCGCCCTGTAGGGAAAGCAAAGATATCAGAACTATCCGGAACCTGGGCCTTTAGGTGCTGATAAGAGCCAATTATTTCATCTTCAGCTTCTATATCACTTAATTGTGACAGTATACGGTGTGTTCTGGTGTGCGCAGCAATTGAATGCCCGCTGCGAACAAACTCGTTAGCCTGCACCCAGCTACCCGCCTGATAATATAATGGCGGCTGCTCCGGTGACTCAACCTCGGCAGCACTATAAAAGCCAGACAGCCAACCATAGATATTTGTCTGATCTTTGGATTTTAATTTAGCTCGAAGGCTATCAATAACATTGCCCCTGCCATTCAACTCAGGACTGCAGGAAAAAAGCTCACCATCAGGCAGGCCAATAGTAAAAAAACTTTTATTTGTTCCATTTATGACATACGCCACCTGATCATCCCAGGGCCATAACTTACCATCCAGGAAATCAGTAATAACGAAACAAGTCAATGGAACATCGTACTCAATAAATATCGGTGATAAATATTCAAATTGATCTACAAATCCATCATCTACCGTAAAAATCACCGCACGTTGTGGAAGCGGCTCATTATTCGCCAGACAATAAAATAATTGTGGCAATGAAAGAGGCTGATAACGATACTTTCTTATATACTCTAAGTAACGACGTATCCGATTAATCTTACTAACATCAGGTTCAAAGTTACTGTCGACAACACGATGCACCAGAAACACCGGCACAAAATCACCAACCAACCAATGAGACAGGCTCTGCGGCGTCAAAGAGATACAGGATCTAATCAGAAAATCGCGCATTGATAGCTAAGGCAGGTTCTTTACGATGTGCGGGCCAATTACTCTGGTCAAATTTACCGGCATTCTTCTCCAGGCAGAGATAGCAACCTGATACTTTTTATTACTCGGGCTCAGCCCCGGTAAGACCGCATCTTTTTTCATGTCATAATACCAATAAAGCTGCCTCTCCTTTGAACCCCATTGTTTTTTGAACCTTAATGTGCCTGCATCTTTACTGGAACGCCCAAAATCAAACACCTGATATTTTTTTTCTATCGCGCATTTTAGTATATTCCAGTACATATACATATTGATACCCAGCCGATTATATTTACGCAATGTAGACGCCCAAGGTATCTCCAGCTTCCCCTGATAGCCAAGTAAGAATCCTGCGCCAACCGGCTCCCCTTTTAGTCGCACTATAGAAATAAAACTATAGCCACCAAAAGTCCTTAAGATTTCTCTAAAAAAAACTTTTCCATATACGGGCGTCCCCAAGTCACGCATATTACTTGAGAACACACTGTAAAACTCATCGAGCAACTCCTCACCACCTATAAGAAACTCCACTCCCTCACGTATTGGACGTTTTACCTGCGCTCTACGTTTGGAACCTATCGCACCCCAAAGCAGATCAGGCTCATCCGGCAAATCCAGTAACATTGTTACCTTTTCAGTGTGTACAGGCAAGCCAATGTCCTGAGCCTGATCAAAGCGCATCTCAATATGAGAGCAGCCCAGATCATCAGATAACTCATGAGCTGATTTCAATAAAGAACGCATGACGTCAGCATTATCAGCAATAGCACCACCATAATTAAAATATGGCATGGAGACCATAAAGTTTCCAAATAACAAACTCTTAAGCTGCACCATTGGCAGTACTCCGACAACACTCCCACTCTCCAACGCTACAATATGATGGCTATCATGACCAAATACTTTTTTAATCAAAGGCACCCATCGTGGATCATGGTAGATGCTCGCCCTATTCTTCAATGCATATTCACTCCATTTAGGCTCCAAGTCTTGAGTTAACCTTTGAATACTTAAAGACATGCCATACCCTTCCTACATAATCACTAGATTTGAAAAATTCTAGCTCATTAAATTTATCTTGCACCGTCGTAGGTAAAAAAACATCCCTATTAGGAACACTTTGAATACACCATATTTTTTCAAAAACTTCAGCTTCTATCTATTAAGCCTTACCGCCACGCTTTTAAATCAAATGCAGGCACTTTTTCAGATATGCCCCCCCACGATTACTTCTTTGCTTACAGCCAAAATATAACTCACCAGCTCCGATCTCACCACCCAATATCTCATAAATATCTTAATAGCATCCAGTAGACGATAATTTCACATAAAGCTAATAGCCGTAAATCGCTATTTTAAGATTTACGCCAACCAAGCCTGTCGCACAATCTACCAACCCCCGGCTAAAAACCCGCTACTTAGTTGATCCCACCCGACCCTACTTAAACTACTCTTCCTCAGATAATACTCTTAACACATTATCCAAGCTAATCCCTATTGTTTTATTGAATTAATCAAAGCGGCTTTAATCAATCTGACTGATAAAAGCCCAAAACAATGCTATTTTACCTACTACCAACACACATTCTTCAGAGAATAAAATGACTCGAAAATTCGACGCACACAATTATTTTAAACGTTTCTTTCTGATTGGCTTTATGTTAGCAATAGCTGCCTGTGGCGACACCGGCATGAATGAACAACAGACGTTACAAAAAGCAAAAGCTTACTTGGACAAGGGCGACCTGATGGCAGCATCTATCGAGCTTCGAAACACTCTGCAAAAGAACAATGAAAATGCAGAAGCACGCTACTATCTAGGCAGTATCAACCTGAAAATTGGCGACCTGGCAAGCGCTGAAAAAGAATTCAGGCTGGCAGCAAATGCCGGCTGGAGCCAAGAAGACATACAGCTGCAGCTTGCCCATATCTTAATCAACAAAAAAGATTTCAAAAAATTTCTCGATGAAATCCAAACCGTAAGCACGTGGTCTGTTGACACGCAGGCCAATATAGCCGGCTTGCGCGCCTTAGCGGAAGCTAGTCAGAACAATATAACAAAGGCAATAACAGCTATTAATAAGGGCAAGGAGCTCAATAAAAATGCAGTACAGGTACTCAGATCAACAGCCATACTTCAGCTTGCTGGAATGCTTGAAGGCGACGCATCAAAGACATTGGAAAGAGCTAAGTCGCTTCACCCCAATAATCCCGAAATTTTATTATTACATGCCTCAAATGATGTACAAAACAAAAAGTTCTCACGAGCAGCAAACACATATAGCAGAGTCATCGCTCTCGATCCAGCCAAACTCCTAACTGCCAATGGCCGAAAAGCAAGTATCGGCCTCACGCGCCTGCAGCTTATTAAAAAGAACTACGACAAAGCAGGTGCAACCCTGGAGCCACTACTAAAACATGACGACAATGATCCTGAAGCAAATTATCTTGCCGGCCTGCTCGCCTTCACTCAAGGCGACCTCAGCCGTGCAGAGAGTCATACACGTAAATTACTGACAGCCCTGCCTGACAGCATGCAGGCACACCAGTTAATGGGGAAAATCAAATATGCACTAAAAGATTTTGACCAGGCAGCACACCATCTTTCCACATATCTTAACCTCACGCCAAACGATAACTCTATACGTATATTACTCACCAATACTTACATCCTTCTAAACCAGCCGAACCAAGCCAGATCTACCTTACAAAGCACCCTTAACGCCAACCCGGAAAATGCCGCAGTACTCGCATTATTGAGCCAGATAGAATTCAATGCCGGGAACATTGATGCCGGTATTGATACGCTTAAGAAAGCAATAAACGCCAACCCGGAAAATGCACAATTACACAAGCAAATGGCAAAAGCCTACACTCGCATAGGCCAGACTAAACTTGCACAAAACGAAATAGCCCTCTATCAAAAGCTAAGCAATAATACTGAAGAAGCACAAAAACTTGCAATAAACGCTTACCTACAGGCCGGACAGATCAACGAAGCTCTGGAAACTGCAAAACTGATACTAAGGAATAGTCCAGAAAACCCAAACACACTTGCATTAATAGGCTCACTATATGCCAACAGCGGCAACAACCAGCGGGCACGCTCGTATTTTAACGATGCCTTAAAAATACAGGGTAGCCACCCTGCCGCCACATTGGGGCTGGCTCGAATCGAAAGAAAAGAAAGCAACATCGATAAGGCAATATCACTATATGAAAGTCTGGCTGATAACAATGCGGCAGGAACAACACCGATGCTGGAGCTATCTGAAATCGCCGCACAGCAAAATCGCACCAATGACATGCTCTTATGGCTGGAAAAAGCCAGAAATACTGCGCCAACAGAAATTCGAGCCCGTATGATTCTAGCAAAATACTACCTACAAAATGCACAGCCTAAAAAAGCCGTGGCATACACTAAAGAAGCCATCAAACAATCACCCGAACGGCCAGACATCATCGCACTGCATGGAAAAGCATTGATCGCATTAAAACGCTATAACGAAGCGTTATCTACGCTGAAAAAACTAGTGACTAAGTTACCAGAATCGGCGGCCGCACAAAGCATGCTAGGTAAAACGTTTCTACGCCTGCACATGTTAAGCGATGCTCGCAAGCATCTGCACAAAGCGTTAATGATACAACAGGACAACATCATCGCAATCAGTTTGTTGGCAGAGACAGAACTAAAAGATGGCAACCCCGACAGGAGCCTTCAGTACGCAAAAACACTACAAAAACAGCAACCGGAATACTATATTGGCCATATGCTGGAAGGCGACATATGGATGGCGAAACAAAATTACAATAAAGCACAACATGCTTACAATAACGCATGGAAACGACAACAAACAGCAACGCTGGCAAAGAGGCTGTTCCTAGCGTCAAGAAACACTTCAACCCCAGACAAAGCCATACAACCACTACTCACCTGGTTAAAAAACAACCCCGATGACTATTCAACACATCTTTATCTTGCCTCCATATACCAAAGCTTTAAAGAAAACAAGAAAGCTATCAAGGAATATGAAAACATTCTAAAGCTAGCACCCGACAACAGTACCGCGCTGAACAATCTAGCTTGGCTGTATTCACTTAACGGCAACCCCAAGGCGATGGAAACGGCCGAGAGCGCCTACCGATTCTCACCAGAAAATCCCGGCATCCTTGACACCTATGGCTGGATTCTGGTTCAACAGGGACAAGTAGAAAGGGGACAACGTTTAATAAAACAGGCGATAGACGCAATCCCCGGAAACCCTGACATCCGCTACCATTACGCATATTCTCTGCTTAAATCCGGCAATACTGTAGAAGGCAAACAAATTCTTGAAGAGCTAATCAAGCATGAGACACCCTTCTATGATCGCGAAGAAGCAAAACGCTTACTCAAAAACCTGTAATATTACGATACCGCACAATACCTGCTACTCAGCCTCAATGCCAGTACAATACTTATTCCACGTCAGCCTGCGTGTCATTGAGTCCGATATCACTTAACACATTCCAGGTTGTTGTAAATTGAAAATCGACCATCAAACTCCGTAGCCTAGGCTCGCATTTGTCAAGATTATTGTAATGCCTGAAACGTGAGAACCAACTGCTCGCTATTCGAGGCTGCTCCGGATCAACTTCCCACGGATGCAGATAAAAGATAAATGGCTTTTGCTGACGGTTAACCTGCTTCAACCCTGCTTTACTCAACCAGTAGGGGTAAAGTCGAAAATAACCGCCGCCTGCCACCGGCAACCGGTAGTTAAAAAATTTAGCAGTCGACAACGGAAACTCTATGATGGAATGTCCTGCCGGCGTTTTCAAGCGGTAGGGATGCTCGGGTGTATCGGGCATCCCATAACGATCATGGCGTACAGGGAAGATACTGGAGTCATAGACAAAACCACTCTCAGCTAAAATATCAAGCGCCCATAGTGACTTTTCGGTAATCGAATAACTGGCCGCCCGGTAGCCTAACACCGGCTGCTGAATGATATCCTCAAGAATAGATTTCGCTCGCATGGTCTCTTCCTGAAACACTTCAGGCGTCTGGTTATAGACCAGTTGGTGGCTATAACCGTGGCAGGCAACTTCATGCCCACGTTTGGCGATCTCAAGCACCAGCTCACGCTTTCGATCTGCTACCCAGCCAAGTATAAAAAATGTCGCCTTAACCTGAAACTCATCAAACAAATCAAGAAGCTTATAAGTATTTTCCTCAACACGCAGAGGATGTTCATCCCACTTATGATATTTAATATTATCGGCAAATGCTGACACCTGAAAATAGTCTTCAACATCGACAGTTAATGCATTTTTAACAGACATCCTCGATCAACAACCTTTAGTAGACAAGGTGGTGAGAACATCATCATATGACATATGTATCACCCTACGGCGTTCCATCTTCCGAACCATAATAACCATAATAGTAACCAGCACGACTTGGAAGCCCTTCACTTTTATTTATAATCAAACCGGTTGCCTGTTCTTCTGGAATCAGACTCAAGGCCTCTTCAACTAATGACTGTGGCGTTTTACCCGCCTCAATAACAAACACAACTTGCCCGACCAGTTTAGCTAAAACTTGCGTTTGCGGCGTTGATAACAGAGGGGGACCATCAAAAATTATTATACGGTCTGCGTAACGACGGGAAATTTCTTTAACCAACGCTGACATACGCTGACTAGCTAACAGCTCTGTAACATACTCATTTTGTTTACCAGCAGATACAACACGAAAATTAGGAATATCTGTTTGAAGCAAAACATCACCAATGGCCAGATCCTCGCTTTCTAGAACATCGACCAGCCCGGCAACCCTCTCAAGACCAAGCATCCTACTCACACCCTGCTTAGCGACATCACAATCTACAAGCAGAACCGTATTATCCATTTCCTGAGATATTGACAGCGCCAGATTTACCGATGTGTACGTCTTGCCCTCACCCGGCACAGAGCTTGTCACAAGAAGAAGGTTACCACTGTCTACCATCCTCTTCTCTCGCCCACATGCGTTAGAGACTAATGGTCGCTTGATTCTTCGATAGTCATCCTGAATTTCCCGATCGAGATTACTGCCTGGCACCAGCATATTGGCAGCAACAAGCTTTTCCAATATGTTAACCGTTCTATTTCTATTATCCGGTGTTTCAGTATCAACAATATCAGAAAGCACTGTTGCATTAGCTGGATTATCCCGCTTAACACTATTACTCTCTGATTCAATGCCGCTTGATTTGACCAACTGCGTGATTGTTGTTGATGTCTGTTTTTTATCACTCATAGTCATATCGCCAAGCTCCGTGACGATATCAAAGCATTAACCAGCTCACTGCTTGATGCACTAAATACCAGAACACCTGCATATGAGATTAATAACAAAGAAAAAAATAATGCAAAAGAAAACAATTGTATCCGCCGCTTTTTTTTATGCTGAGCTGTTAGATAAAGCCCTACAGAACCCAGTATCGGAAGGCCGACCTTTTCTCTAACCTGACTTAGGTCAATAAATGTTGGCTGAAGGAGGTACCTAAAAAACCCCCAGCCAAAACCGGCAAATACGCCCGCAAGTAAAACCACACTTAATAAAAGCCGACGACTAGGCCCTGACGGCTTCATCGCCACCCTTGGCGAATCAATCATCCTGAAATTAATATTACTGCCACTCAGCCCAACTTCCTGCGCAAGTCGCGCAGACTCTCTTCTTGCCACCAAATCAAGGTAGCGCTCACGAGTAATCTCATAGTCACGATTCAATTTAGCAAGTTTTGCCTCCACATCTGGAATAATACCTACCGCCTGCCTAAGTTCATCCACACTGTTTTTCTTTTCTTCAAGCCTTATCTTTAATGTCTCTACCTCAATACTAGCTCTATGAGAATCTGCCTTCAGCTCCTGGTAAACAGGATTAAATTCAACCGAGTCCCCTACACCTACACCTACCAATCCATCATCAACACTATCACTAGCCATAACATCAGCGATAGAGGCTCTTAATGCCTGTACGTCCGGATGATTCTCCGTATACTGAGACAACAAAACTTCAAGCTGTTCACGATATTGTCGTAACTTTAGAACTTTCGCAGTATCATAACTTTCAAGTAACAGCGATTCACCACCCAGTTGTTTAAGCAGTTCTGAGCCCCTTCTTTTAGCCAATCGCAACTCTGAGCGAATATCGTCCAGTTCACTTTGCTCGCGCTGCAACCTTCTGTAATAGCCGCCGCCCTCATCAGGCATAAATCCGACATTAGCACGTTTAAATTCAGCCAGCTTCTGCTCAGCTATAGTCAACCGAGTTTCATATTCAGTAATCTGCCGATCAAGGAACACCTGAGCCGCCGCCGTATCAGTACGCCCGGCACTTAGCATGGTTTCAATTAATGTGTTCAGCAACTTGGAAACAACCTGATATACCAATTCTGGCGAAGCCCCCTGATAGCTTAACTCATAGATATCGCCATCTCTCCTGCCTCCCTCTTTCAAAACAATCGAGCTAGCAAGCTCGGCCACAAGACTATCCATGGATCTTGCATCACCAGCCTCCAACCCTAGGTCTGTTTGCCGAATTACCTCCTCCAAATTCTTTCTGCTTAGCAAAAACTGGGTCATAATACCAATGCCTGCCTCCACTTCTGGATCTACGGCAAGCCCTTGAAGAAGAGGCGTCATCACTGATTGCGTATCAATCTGCATTACCGCTTTTGATGTATATTGATTGGGCAATGAATACACCACAACCCACCCAACCAATACAACAACCCAGCAAATAGCAAGTGCCGACCACCTGTACCGCCATATACCATGCAGGTAGCTGTAAATTAGAATTAATTGTTCCCTCATTAGATAAGTCACTCTGATTAAAAATATTTGATATTAGTGAATTCAGCTCGCCACTACACAGACGGTCACTGATACCACTATGAGCTTTAGGCCATGCCTTATTTAGCGGAATTCAACCTAAGAGAGTATTTTAGTTGATATACGCATAAATACTTCTTTTTGGTTTCATAAAATCAACAGTTATTTCAGGGACATGCCTTCCGCGAGACCGCACCACACCCTAAAACACACTTAACTTCATTTATTATCATCAATAAGCATTATCAATGATGGCTTCACTTCTACTGCAAAATCACCCAGCATTTCACGTACATGTTCAGGCTCTCCATCCAGTTTTGCGGCTATTGCGATAACGGAAGCCTGCCGCTTGCCATTAAATAACCCCAGCACCTCCAACATCTTTGCTTGATATTTATTCACGGTATTCCGCCCCGCAACATGGTACCAATACCACACCAACCGCTGAGACCCATCATCCTTTTCTAACAACTGCTCCAGCACCTGCTGCCCGCCAGCATTATACAACCTAGCTCGTTGATACCTGGTATGCCAAACTTTGTTATCACTGATCTTATTTAAATCATTAATTAACTCTTTACCTTGCGACTGCGCATGATATATGCCGATATACAGACTGACCTCTTGATTGTTTTTATCCTGAAACAGCACCTTATGGTTTGTGGCACCTCGATATTGTGGCGTCCAGTCATCTTCACCAACATCCACAACCGACCATTCTCCAACATTTAAGGGCAGCTTGATCTGAGACGAATTACCAATAGGTTGCAGCTGACTTTTTGCCCGGAAAACAATAGCCGAGCTCGCTGAAACTATCAATGCAATCATCAAAGCAATCACTACAAATTGTGATTTAGCTTTATTGCACGGGGCCAGCTTATACACTACTACGCCTTGAGCAGCATTTGAATTATGCAACAGCGTTTCAATAACCAGCAAAACAATAACCACACCACCAAAAAGATACCAGCCAAATGCAAGATGATCAGAAACTAGAGGATGCTGCATATCAGTGGTGTAACCAAGATACACTACAATAAACACTCGCAATATGTTGGTTAGCACTGCAGCACATGCAGCCACCAGCACAACAATCAGCCTGGCAGAGAAAGTTGCATAGTTTATGTACGCAAAAAACGCACCCAGCGTCAGCGCCGAAAGAAAATAGCTCAAACCACTGCAAGCCTCCTCAATTAATAATTTGCCAGCGGGTAAAACAATCATATTCTCAACACGTAATGCAGGGACCTCCATTTGACGAATTACCATAAACACCACATCTGCTGTCAACTCTTGTAGTAAGGGAGATAATGGAAACCAGATAGGAATAGCAAAACCGATATAAAGAACAGGAAACGTAAGTATCCGGGCTACTCGCACACCCAATAGCGTATATAAAATGGACAACACTAACAATAACAGCCCTACAGTCTGCAACATCTCCACATCGACAAGTACCGCCAACATCCACAACATGCTAGTGGCTAAAACTGCAAATATTGCTCTATAGTCCGGACAAGGCGCCAAAGCCATTAGCCTTTGACGATTATAAAATATCAGGTATACACTGATCAGCAAAACCAGATAACCATGCCCATATTCTCCGGTTTCTATTTGATTCCAGCTTTCTACCAGATACACAATTGTCTGCTGATATAAAAAAAACGTCAGCAGCAAGAGCGCGACAGTTGCCTTTCCGGCCACACGCCACGCGTCACGCCGACGCAGGCCTTCCTCCACTGAAGCGCTCACTTTCCGGGGTCTGGCATGCCCAGCTTCTTAATTAAACTGTACAGGGAAGGACGACTAACACCCAAAGCTTCTGCGGCATGTGTCACATTATTGTTGTAAATCGATAATGCACGCTGAACAACCTCACGCTCGACCTTCTCCCTGGCCTCACGCAAATTTAGTGACTGCACGTGACATTCATTTTCAACAAAACCCAGATCAGTCGCTAAAATATGCTTACCTTCCGCGAGCACAACAGCACGTTTAACACGGTTTTCAAGCTCACGGACATTGCCCGGCCACTCGTAAGCATCAATCTGTGCCCGCGCCGAATCGGTGAAACCGCGAAAACTGCGGCCATTTTTCTGGCTGAAGCTATCCAGAAAAGCTTGTGCGAGTAATGCTTTATCACCCTCACGGTCACGCAATGCAGGAATTTCAATAACGATTTCGCTGATTCTGAAAAACAGATCTTCTCTGAATTCACCACTCTCGATCAATTGACCAAGATTGCGATGTGTGGCACAGATGATACGCACATCCACTTCAATCGTACTGCGCCCTCCCAGACGCTCGATGACTCGCTCTTGCAAGAATCGCAGCATTTTTGCCTGCAATGCCATCGGCATATCACCTATCTCATCCAGAAACAGAGTGCCGCCGCAAGCAGTTTCAATCTTGCCTTTTGTCTGTTTTACAGCACCGGTAAATGCACCCCGTTCGTAGCCAAACAACTCACTCTCGAGCAGGTTATCGGGAATAGCGGCGCAGTTCAGCGCGACAAAAGGCTTGTCTTTACGCGGACTAAGGCGATGCAGGGCACTGGCGAACAGCTCTTTACCTGTACCGCTCTCTCCCAGCACCAGCGAGGTAGCATCGGTCGGTCCAACTTTCTCCACCAGCCGGCAAGCAGCCAGCATCGATGTACTGGCGCCGATGATGCCATCCAGGGGTGAGCCACGCCCCTCCAATGCCAACCGCCGATTCTCTTCTTCCAGCTCATACAGTTGATAGGCACGATCAACGATCAAGCCTAAAACATCCGGCTCTATCGGTTTCTGGTAAAAATCATAAGCACCACATGAAATAGCCTGCAAAGCATTCTGACGATCATCGTTCCCCGTCACCACGATAACCTTTGTGTGCGGCGCTAACTTCAAAATCTCTTTTAACGCAGCCAGACCCTCGCTGGCATTGGCAGGATCCGGCGGCAACCCCAGATCAAGCGTAACCACCGGCATCTGATGCTTGCGCAACAAATCAATTGCCGATGCACGATCACCCGCGAGATAGACCCTGTAACCTTCAAAAGACCATTTTAGTTGCTTCTGCAGTCCGGGATTGTCTTCAACAACCAGCAGCGACTTTAACGCATTGTCTGCCATAACCTGATTTACATTCCTTAAAATTAAAATTACCAAATCCCCGCCGCTTATGCGGTCAGGACGTGCGAATCACTATCATGAGGTGACTTCAGCGGGATGTGCAAAGTGATTATTTATAGACCCTTTTCCAGGATTACTTTGCACATTGATATCACCACCCAGCTGGCGGATAAACTCCCGGCTTTCATACATACCTATACCCATACCCGCATTACCTTTTGTGGTATCGAACGGCTTAAACAGGCGGTTTCGAATAAAGTCATCATCCATGCCGTGACCGTTATCTTTGATACCGATAATGTGCATTTTTTCCGTACTGGACAGGGTGATGATGATTTCACCATCCTCTGCGGTTGCCTGTTGTGCGTTCTCTATCAGGTGCGCCAGCACATTGGCAAAACGCTGGTTTTCCAGAAAAACCATACCGGACTCTGAAAGTAATCTAAATTGCGGCGCGGGTCGCAGATGTTTTTTGGAATCAACGATTCCCGTTACCAGCTCGACAAGATCGACCTGCATTTTTTTCTCACTTTCTGCACGCCTGTTACGCAATTGCGCCAACAGGCGATTAATGTCAGCCGCTGCGTTTTCAACGGTGCCGAAAGCATCTTCAATAAACTCAGGGTTGGCCGTATGTTTTTTTGCATTGATAGCTATCAACTCTAACTCGGCGGCGATGTTTTTTAGATCATGCACCATATAAGCCGAAAGCCGGGTAAACACCTCAAACTGCTTAGCCTCAGCCAGCTGTGCCGACGTGTTCAGCACAGCCAGGTAACTAGTGATTTGCTTGGCAGCAGTTTTAAGCAGATCACGATCTTCCCAGTTAATCGCGCGCTCGATAAGCGGATTGGATAGTACAACAAATCCCTGCAATACATGGACGCCATGCAAAGGAACAATCAACCAGGGCTGCCCCGCATTCAACAGCCATGCTGGCAGACCCAGCCCTTTGTATTCATCGGCATGACTGGTTAACTCTTTTATATTAATAACGAAGCCTTTTTTCTCCAAAAACGATATTAAGAATGTGTCGCCGGCTATCATATGCTCCTGAAGGCCTATCTGCCAGGATTCAACATTTTTATAATCTCCGTTTTTATTACGCAGCCATAACGATCCGCCACGGGCATCTACGATATGCGCCATCGCTTTAATTACTATTTTATTGTGATCTTTGTTATCAAGGTCAACTTTCAGGTCTTCGGTTAAACGTAGCCACTCGATACGGTAATCATACTTATTTTTATAAAAGTGCTTGCTCAAAAAAACTCTGGTTTTCGCACGAATCTGCGATGATGTCAGAACAACAAATAGGAGCACCACTGCCAACGTTATAAACGTTACCTGACCGACCTGTCCCCAGTCACCACCAAACGCTTTCAAGTAGTAACCCGCTACGGCCATCGCCAGCAAATAAAAACCGCCGCTGAGAAAAGCTGTGGTATTCAGAATGATATCGCGTGAAACAAAAATATTTAGCGACCAGTTTTTATTGCGTGCCGAGGATATTGCCAGCAACGGCACAGCGGCCACATGCACCACACCTCGCGCATTCCATAAACCCTGATCAATACTTCTAAACAATAAAGCATCGGCGTATAAATAAAAATCAAAAACAAACACACCACCCGCGCCAAAGAACAAATATTTAGTTGCCCAGCGATAGCGTGGCGAGGTGTTACGAAATAACTGCTCAATAATAGCCAGACCTGTAAGCGCAAGAATAACATTGCCGACGATGCCAAAAACGAACTGCCCGGGCAAAGCAAAAACAGCAACCAGAACCTCATTCAACAGCAACAATACTGCAAACCCCACACTTAAAGGCAGAGCCCAGCGTACAAATTTTCGGTAACTCTGCTTTTGCCTGGGATGTGACGCATCACCAGACGTGGCGACATCAAACAATTTGAACAGAAACACATACCAGGCGATGTATCGAAGAATCTCAAAAATTTGATACCACAGAAGATAGACTTCATCATGTAGCGCAATTTGCGTCGCGAGAATCGCCCACCCAGCACTGACGACCATCGCGATAAAGATCAGCTTACCTTGCAAACTCTCACGCCAGCTAAACAGCAGCAATACAGCAAAAAAGCCATATGCCAAAGCCGCACTCAGATAACCGTATAAACCCAGATTCATTTGCATTATTCGTCCGCCACCATCAGCTAAATTATACAGGCAAAAAAAACCCGCCAAGACAGCGGATTCAATGTTATCAACAAAATATAATATCTACCTGAGTACAACTTCTGAGTTATTGGCACTGTTAATAAGAACTTTTAAAAAATAACCTCTACTTCAGGTGTAGAAAATACACTTTCGAGTCCATCAACATCGACAGTCGTCACAACTACAAAATAAGCGCCAGGCTGAATCAGAATACCTTCAAGACGAACTTGTACATTTTCAACATTATTACTATCATCTATGTAAATCGGCACCTGATCACCATAACCGCCTGTTGCCGTTTTATAGTAAACATTGTACCCAGCTATTGCAGTTGGGTCGATTCGCGTTGCATCCGCTCTCTCAGATGGTGCTGTCCAGCTCAACATAACCGAACCAACACCAGCCGAGTCACCATCACTGCTACCACTACCGCCACAAGCTACTAATGGCACCATTAACACTAGTAGAACTTTCACATACCCTAAACGCAAGATTCGCTTAAAAAGCATATAGTTACCTCCCTATCATCAAATAACAAACTCCGAATTAACACGCTCACATTTAATAGCATCCAAGAGACCTCTTAATAAGCAGCCTCCCGAACTATCGAGTGTACCGCAGAACATCAAAACAATGCACTAAAATCCAAAGAAACAGCCAGTAACCTCTACAAAGCACCCTTATCTTATTAAGTGAATCACACACCCTCAACCACTACTGCGCGCCCTTGCCTAGCATTACCACTTCCGCTGTTTGCAGCAAGATCAGCATATCCAGTAACATACTGTAATTCTTAACATAATATAAATCATACTGCAATTTTTCAATACTATCGCCTACCGTATCACCGTAGGAATAACACACCTGCGCCCAACCGGTTAACCCCGGCTTCACCCTATGCCGCTCCTCATAATACGGCACTGCTTTTGCAAGTTTTTCAACAAACTCCGGGCGCTCCGGCCTGGGACCAACAAAACTCATATCACCGTTTAAAACATTATATAACTGCGGCAACTCATCGAGCCGCCCTTTACGGATAATCTTACCAACACGTGTAATACGGGAGTCATTTTTAGATGCCCATTGAGGCACACCATCTTTCTCAGCATTCGTCACCATACTGCGAAATTTATATATATTAAAAGGCAAGCCATCCTGCTTTACTCTAATCTGGGAATATAAAACACCACCACGCCCTTTGCTCTCTATCAAAATTGCCATACTGACCAAAACTGCAAATGGTAGCGCTATAGGCATCAACATCAAAACAACTGTTATATCAAAAACTCTTTTGCCTATACGACGCAAAGTTCCCATTTGAAATCCTTCTGACAAGTATAACCAGCTGGGATTAAGCAAATCCAGACGAATTTTTCCCGCACGGCGCTCAAAGAAAGTCACCAGATCCAGTATGCTCACACCGCTCATTTTGCAGTCGATAAGTTCTTTCGTCGGAAAACCGCGTGAGCGACGATCATCCACCGCAATAACGATTTCATCAATATCTAGCTCTTCAACGTATTTCACCAGCGGCTTTTCAAGCGAATGAATAACAACTTTATCTGAGGCGTCCTTGTCACCGGGCAGCGGGATGCAGGCAACAATATTCAAGCCCCGTATCTCACCTTTTTTGAGCGCCTCACGGATCAAACTCGCTTTTTCACCAGCACCAAGCACCAGCACACGCGTCCACATACTTTGCTCTTTAACAACTTTTCTGAAAAACAGACGGACAATAGAGATAAATAGAAAACTGAAAATGACCGCAAAAAACAAGACACCGCGACCAAGAAAAAACGACGGCATAAAATAAAAACTAACACCCAGCGGTATCAATCCCAGTAGAAGACCACTGGCTATGCGCAACACCAGCATGTTAATAAAACGCCCGGTCTGTCGCTGATAGAGACCAAATGCCAGCAAGCTAAGCTGCATAACAAAAGCATAAACCAAAGCCTTCGGCATGAAGCCGCCAAAACCTGTCTGCCAGTCACTACCCCAGAAACGCACCTCGAGCGCGAGATACAGCGAGAAGATTAAAACCAGAAACTCGATAGCCGCAACAACGACAAATTCGGTCGGAATATAATATCTCGACAGCTTAGTTGAATGGCGAAAAAATTTTACGGTGCCCATAGCAGCAACCAAATGTATCCCTAAGTCAGTGGCACCGGGACAGAACTCCCCTGGCAGAATAGAAAAATTGTATATTAGAATTT
>JAADGZ010000012.1 GCA_013152045.1 Gammaproteobacteria bacterium | reverse complement strand
TACTGCATGTGCCGGTGGATCTGCAGCAGGAAAATAAACTGGATCCTGAACTGAAATCCTGGCTGGCCTTCGCCTGCCAGAAAACCAGCGAACTGGCCATTCTGAAACAGGCGCTGGTCGCAGGCCTTGATGCGGTGAGTCAGGAACTAGAGCACGCTCGCGCCGCTATCCGCAGCCGCAGCGAATCCCCCCTCACCCGCCGAGATGATGTGCGCGCACGTCTCAAACTGGTTGACGAACAAATGACCCAACGCCACAACGCCTATACGAAGCGTGCCGAAAAGCAACGCGCGTGGCTGAAACTGCCGCTCTATCCCACCACCACCATCGGCTCCTTTCCGCAGACCGATGACATCCGCCGCCACCGCCGCGCCCGGCGCAAAGGTGAGATCAGCGAAGAAGAATACATTGAACAGATGCAGGCCCAGATCGCCATCGTCATTGAAAAACAGCAGCAGCTCGGTCTGGATGTACTGGTCCACGGCGAACCGGAACGCAACGACATGGTGGAATATTTCGGCGAACAGCTCGACGGCTTTGCCTTTACCGAATACGGCTGGGTGCAATCCTACGGTTCGCGTTGCGTCAAACCGCCGTTGATCTACGGCGATATCGCCCGCCCGCAGCCAATGACGGTAAGCTGGGCGCGCTATGCCCAGAGCCTGAGTGAGAAACCGGTAAAAGGCATGCTCACCGGCCCGGTGACTATTCTTAACTGGTCATTCGTACGTGATGATCAGCCACGCGCCGACACCTGCCTGCAAATCGCCCTGGCCCTGCGAGATGAAGTGCAGGATCTGGAAAATGCGGGTATTGGCATCATCCAGATCGACGAAGCCGCCCTGCGTGAAGGCCTGCCTTTGCGCCGCAATGACTGGCAGACTTACCTGGACCAGGCGGTACGTGCCTTTCGCGTCACCGCCTCGGGCGTGGCCGATGAAACCCAGATCCACACCCATATGTGCTACTCGGAGTTCAACGACATCATGCCCGCCATCGCGGCGATGGACGCCGATGTGATCACCATCGAAACCTCGCGCTCCAACATGGAGTTGCTGGACGCCTTCGAAGACTTCGACTACCCCAATGAAATCGGCCCCGGCGTGTACGACATCCATTCGCCCAACGTGCCCGAGCGCGAACAAATCATCGCGCTGATGCAAAAAGCCGCCGATCATATCCCCGCCGAGCGACTCTGGGTCAACCCGGACTGCGGCCTCAAAACCCGAGCCTGGCCGGAGGTGGAAAAGGCCCTGGCCAACATGGTGGCGGCGGCGCAGAGTCTGCGTTAACAAATAGCTTGCCACGAGGAACCTGAATACGGGTTCCTGGCAAGCCATGCTTATATCCTGGAATGTGTATACTAACGTATTCGAAAAACCGTTTACCGTTGAGTATAAAAATGATCACCATTGGCCATGAGTATGAACTGGATGTGGTAAAAACCGTCGATTTCGGTTTTTATCTGGATGCCGAAAATCTCGGTGAAGTGCTGCTGCCGAATAAATTCGCACCGCCGGGTTTGGCGGTGGGCGATTATCTGGTGGTATTTCTTTATCGTGACTCGGAAGATCGACTGGTTGCCACCACCCAGGAGCCTAAGGCCTGCGTGGGTGAGTTTGCCTATTTAAAGGCCGTTGCAAACACCGACTTCGGTACCTTTCTGGACTGGGGACTGGACAAGGATGTGTTGGTGCCTTTTTATGAACAGCATCGGTCAATGGAAGTGGGGCATTCTTATCTGGTGTATTTATACCTTGATAAAAACGATGGCCGGATTGTCGCCTCGTCTAAAATCGACAAATTTCTTGATGACGAAAAACCCCATGACTTCGAACCTCGGCAAGCGGTTAAACTGATTATCGCCAACAGTACCGAGCTGGGCTACAAGGCGATTATCAACCACAGTCATTGGGGCGTGCTGTATAAAGATGAGGTGTTTCAACGTTTGAGTTTCGGCCAGACTATCGACGGTTTTATTAAACGTGTTCGGCCTGACGGGAAAATTGATTTAAGCCTTCAGGGTGGCAAACAAACCCGTGATAAATATGCCGATGTTATTTTGAAGCACCTGAAAAAACACGATGGTTTTGCGCCGGTACACGACAAATCTGATCCTCAATTGATTGCCAAACTGTTTGGCATGAGTAAAGGTGCCTTTAAAAAAACCATTGGCGGCCTGTATAAGCAGCAGATCATCCGCATTGAAAAAGAAGGCATTCGCTTAACTGGGAACAGTGATCCGCAAACGACGCAGGAGAACAAGACTAACAATAATATATGGAATAAGCGTAAATAAAAGATCCCGCCGCAGGCGGCGGGAATTTATTCAGCCAGAGATAACAGCCTGTAGCTATTCATTACCCCTCAATCGATACGCTGATTCCGGTATCCGTTCCCACGCAGGAGCGTGGGAACGAGAGAAAAAAGATCATGACCTCTTCCGCACGACGGAACGGCTGAGCCTTTTTGAGTCTCACCGCCTCAGGCGGTGGTTTACCTATAGCGAATTAATGCCCTGTAACAGCCTAATCATTACCCTTCAACCCCTGCCACAGAGCCTGATTGAAGCGTTCCGTATCGAGGCGATCTTCCGAAGCAAAATTCTGCCCCTGCATTACCTTCGACCAGTACGCCACATCGCGCAGGGGCTTGTCATAACGTGCAGTTTTGGGGGTTGAAGCAAGGCTGTTTTTAGCCGTGCGCGGCGGCAGCGGCAGTTGGGTCGTGCGTAGAACATTGGGCACGATGGCCGTATAGCTCAGGGGGCGTTGCTGGGTATCAAAGACCGCCGCCATCGGCAGGGCATTGCCGTCGGTCAAGCCCATTGGCGGGATGCCCAGCACGTCTTCGATGGTGCGTAACAGATTCACCGTGGTGTAGCGGGTGGAGACGACGGTATTGCGCTTCACGTAGGGACCGATCATATACGCCAAACTACGATGGGCGTCGACATGGTCCGCGCCATCCTGGGCATCATCTTCCACCACCACGATCAGGGTATTGTTTCGATAGGGGCTACGGGCGATTTTTTCTACCAGCAGCCCTAACGCATAGTCGTTGTCAGCCATCTGGGTCGCCACAGTATTCACGCC
>JAADGZ010000256.1:651-3028 GCA_013152045.1 Gammaproteobacteria bacterium | reverse complement strand
CTCTCCCGCAGGTCATGCGGCTGATAGGCGTATATTACTGTCTGTCACGGTGAAAACCAAGTTTTCTCTGGTAAAGGATAAAACAATTGTTTAACCATTCAACAAGTGAGGCTGAGAGAAACACTATAGATGGGGAAGAAATTCATCAGTACGGCGGGCATGTTAATTTAACCATAAAGTCTAATGGCCATAGCTAGATCCAGCCAAATATAACGACTTAACCGGCAAAATTTGTCAATGATCCTTATTTTTTATCCTGGGCAAAATAATGAGTCTACCGCCAGCCAGACAGCAGACTCACCACAAACGCAAGATCAGGGTATTCTTCAAGCGATATGTTTTATTGTTTTTTCGCTGTGATCAGGGATTAATCCTGCTTCTCCTTAGAAGAGGGACAGACTCCGACACCAATGGAATATTCTGTCTTGTTACCATTGGTGCCAACATGGAAACCATGACTACATCTAAACCCGTTACCTGACTGTGAACCAACGACAGTACGCTTAAAGGCCCATAGCTCCAGTTGGTAACAACAAGGTTCTGGAAATGCCTCGCTCATCGGAATGCTCAATCTGTACTCCCCCCCCTCCCAGTGCGGAGCCGTTGCTGCCGGTCCCTGAGAAAGAGCAGGGCTAAGCGCCGTTCCGTAATTACCTTCTGATTGTCCCGGTGCCCAACCTGTCTGCGCTCCAGCACTGATGGGCGTTATCACCGCCCCCGATTTATTGAGTAAATCATGAGACTGATTTAACCCCCAGCTTGCCGCTATGTGGTAAAAAGCCAGATGACGATCAGAATCACGAACCATGAAATCAATTTCAAGCGTTGCCTCTGGCACTAGATCAACCGTCGCACATGGCTTAACCAGCACTCCGTCGACGCGAATAGCCTTGATATGGGTATCCGGTTCCGTCGTACATAGATGCACACCTTGCCCGCAGTTATGGCTTGCAGCATGGCTTGCACTCGCATTCGTGATGCGATTATCAAACGTCAAAACAAATTCATTTTCTGTTTGATTACTACACACAGGGACAATCACAGAATTTGTCAGCGTTCCCGCACTTTCCTGCCAGCCCACAACTCTGAATCGATAAGTACCATCGTTAAATTTTCGGCTGTCAATGGGCACCAGCATGGAATAGTTGGAACTCAACCACCAGGCATTGGGCGATACCGATTCGTTTGGCCAGATCGGCATGTTAGTACTTTCATAGTGATAGCGGGTTTCCACCACACGATGGCCAGCAATATCAACAAAGGGGAAGAGTGCCAGATGTGATGTGCCTGACATCCAGTAACGCCGTTTAAAATCGACAGCCGCACCACTCGGCAATGGACCCCAGCCGGAACCATCATTGACCTCGATCTCATAATAATCCACCCCAGCCAGATCGGCAGGATTCTTCAACACGGGAATACGCCCGGCAAAAGGCCGGTGATAGCCATGTGTATTCACCGGAACGCTGCCCGGATTTAAATAACCTGCTGGCGTTGCTGAGGCACCGGGATTACCGCCCACCTGAGTAAAGGCTGAGCCGCAGACGGTATCAATAATCAAACAGTCACGTTCATCACATGGCGGGGTCTGGCAAACCGGTCGGCAACAAGCATCATCATTAACGATGAGATTGACATCGAGCGGATTCGATATATTCCAGCGAGCCTCGCCGATAGTTTCATCCAGAATAACTTTGCCGACGGTTTCACAATCCTGGGTAATTATGAACGTGATGTCCGGTGTACAGTCCTGCCATGGAGACCAATGATGCCACGGCCAAATCCGTTGCGCTTCAAGTTCAGGCGCAACGGGAAATCGTTTAAGCAATTGCTCACGCAGATTCGGTAACGTCTCGATTTCAGCAGCCTTAAATGATGCTGTTTTTCTGACCTCCTCATTACCAAGGATTTTATCGAACACAGCCAGGCCGGGCTGATTATCAATTTGCGAGAGCTTGAGCTCTGGCCGGGAATTCAAAACATTAGCAATACGTTCGCTTAGCACGTCATCCAGCTGCCAGCTACGCCGCTGCAACCACCACCAGGGCCACCAGCCACAACACCAGCGAAAGCTGATTTCGAACAAACCATTGACATCAGTGGTCGCGCAACCAACCTGCTGTTTGCTACTCCAAAAGAACCACCAGTCTACGTCATAGGCACAGACCTCCGCACCGGGAACAGGACTACCATCAGCGCAGGTAACTTTGCCTCGAATCGTAAAGCTACGGCACCAGTGCAACCACCAGAACCAGTGATAAGGGTGGATGATAACCGGCGAGAATTCGAGTAGCGGTTTATCCGCCCACAGACGCTTCGGTATTTCAAAAGTCAGCGTCTGCAGTCCGATCATTTCTTCTTCAGAGGCCTCTTCTGG
>JAADGZ010000256.1:0-634 GCA_013152045.1 Gammaproteobacteria bacterium | reverse complement strand
TCTTCTGGGCCAACAAAAACAACCAGTGAACCCGGCTTTTCAGGGAATACCAGCGTCGCGGTACCCTTGCCACCCTTGTCCAATCTAACATTTTGAGAGCGCAAGACACCTTCAGCATCTTTGACGACAACTTTTACATCTTTCTCTGGTTTGAAATTATCAATGCCTGAAGCATCTAACGGAACGGCAAGTTCGAAACCATCGCATTGTTGTTCCTTAGCCATTGGAATGACCTCCTTGTTTTTAATTTAATCAATTTACGCAAAATATTTGCGCAAGCGTTTTTATGCAGATTAAAAGGGAGGGCAAGAAAAAGACATTCTTCTAATGGAGGGGTATATCAACTTAAGGATTAATACTTATGTTCTATAATAAGTGCGCCTGCGCATCGTAGCATTGGTAGCTTAGCGAGCATTTATTATTGCGCAAGCAAAAAATACGGTGACAATATTGGCTGAAACGAGAGACAAAAACCGAACCTCTCCGCCGCGTTTACATCCGGCTTAAGAAAAAATAAACTCCGAAACAAAACCAGGACAAAAACAACAAAATCCATGCTAATTTACCGGTCTGACTCGGCCCCTTATCGGCCGCCATCTCAACTGAAGCGGATTCATGCGAAGCATTAACAACC
>JAADGZ010000306.1 GCA_013152045.1 Gammaproteobacteria bacterium | reverse complement strand
CGGGCAATGGCTCAAAGTTGCGCACTATATTCAGGGGCAAAGCGTCAATCTAAACTGGCATCTCTTAGCCGAAGATGTCGGTGGTCATCGTGCCTTTCGCTTATTTGGTCCCCAGAATACCTGTCATTCTGATCCTGCTGTATCCTGTAATTCCTGGACCTATCTGGATGATTTTACCCTTGCTACTTCCGAAGACAGCCTGCCGATTTATCCTTACTGAACGCACCGTTTTTCCTGTCCTTTAGGTCGCCACAGTCTGGCTGAATTGTGGGATAATAGCCCTTCTTTTTATTGGTAATCAAATCCTCACCAAGAGGAACGCTGTGCGTGAAAGTCGGTTACCGATTTTTTTGATGAACTGAGGTAATGCATGACACAGATCAGGGTTAGTGAACTGGCTATTTACCCCGTTAAATCGCTGGCGCAGCTCAGCATGGATCAGCTGCTGGTCGAACGTACTGGCTTTGCCTTTGATCGGCGCTGGATGGTGGTCGATGAGGATGGCCTCATGATCACGCAGCGGAAAAAAGCACGCATGTGTCTGATCCAGCCGCAACTATACGATAAAGGTCTGCGATTACAGGCTCTTGATATGCCGGACCTAAATGTTTTTTGTGCATCAGATTCGCCGCGCCGGTCGGTAACGATATGGGACGATAGCTGCATGGTGTTGGATTGTGGTGATGAAGCGGGTGCATGGCTAAGCCGATTCCTTGATATCAAGTGTCGGCTGGTATTTTTTCCCGAGGATGAAGTTCGGCAGGTGGATCCGGTCTATGCCCAGCCGGGTGATCGCACCGCTTTCAGTGATGGTTTTCCCATACTGTTGATTTCGCAGGCTTCACTGGATGATCTTAACCGGCGTTTGGCCAGGCCGGTTGCCATGCGTCGTTTTCGTCCTAACCTGGTCGTTTCGGGCTGTGAGCCTTTCGCCGAGGACCATTGGAAACAGATCCGTATTGGCAGCATAATTTTTCGCATAGTAAAGCCCTGCAGTCGCTGCGTTATTCCCAATATCGATCCAGACACGGCAGAAAAAAGTGCCGAACCCACGCGCACCTTGAGTCGTTTTCGGCTTCAGGACAAGAAGATATTATTCGGCCAAAATGTGATTGCCGAAAGCCAGGGTGAGCTGGAATGCGGTATGCCAGTTGAAATTATTAAGTCGACATAAACATAGCAACAAAAACAAGAAAATCATTAAATAGTAATATAGGCGTTATTGAACATCGGTAAACAGAAGTGCACATCCTGTTTTTCTTGTGCTAGGCTAAATGGTAAACGGATGACAATAAAAGCGATGTTTATTATCAACAAATACAATACTTGATTTTAACTAAATGAATTTAAAAAGAAATTCAGCAAACGGCTATCGGAATAAAAAAATTCAGAGCGAAGCGGACAGCCGTACCCTGGTGCCGTCGAACGTGATTCCGGTTAATCGCGAAACGCATGCGGCATGGGCTAAAGAAATTATTAGCAGCAAGTTAGACTCAGGCAAAAAGTCAGGCCAGACAGAGGCTGTGGTTTCACTTCAGGGAACCAGTAAGCTGGGTTTTATCATTCTTGGTTTTGTTTTTGGTCTGTTGATATCGGTTGCCGTTTTGATCCTGTATGAGATGGATAATATTGTCAGTCCGGTGGAAGCTAAAAGCGAAATTGCAGGCAGAATGAAAGAAATTGAAAATAACTTTGCCCGTAAACTACAGATTATTCAGCAACAGCGTGAAGCCGATCTGGAAAAAAATAGAAGTATAGTGTGGCAAAAAGAAAGTAATCTGGCGCGGACAGCTGCACTGCAACGTGATCGGGATGCGGCGTTGGCTATTGCCAAAGCAAGAACGGAATTGTTACAGGAAAAATTGGAGGCAGAACTAGCTGCACAGAAGGAGCGCAGGGCTACTACGGAAAAAGTTTCCCTGGAGTTTGCGCGCGTTGCCGCCAGGCTCAAAGCCAAGCTGAGTCGGCAACAGAAAACGGAAGCGGAACAAGCCGCAGTAAAAGTATCAAAAGCGGCATCGACGTCGTTAGAACAAGGGAAACAGTCTGTTGCGGATAAAAACCGTGCTGGATTTCGCTCAAATCCTTGTGACGGGCCGACGGCCGTGTTGCTCGCGAGTTGTAAAAAATAAGATTCAAATTAAAGTCGGTCGGCATTTCTATATACTTTTAGTCGTAAGCCGCCTTTTCATCCGTGGTGTCTTCTCTTCATTTATCTAGCTTGCGCTTGTATTTTCAAGATTCAAGGCAGGTCATGCTCCAGCTAAAAGGGAAAAATTCTGCACTAGTTTAGCGCATCTCATTTGCCGTAATCAGAAGAATAATCATAAAAATGCTAGAGCTATTCGCCCCAGTTATTTAGAATGCAGTGCAAATTCGATTAGGCAGCATCGTGTTGCCCAGCGGGTGGTTTGAAATTAGCAGAAGCAGGAGTCCGGAATGCCAAAGGCATGTGATCTGAAACGTGGAATGGTGGTTGATATTAATGGCATGCCGCATATAGTTAAGCAAGTGGAAGCAAAAAGTCCGTCTTCACGCGGAGCCTCGACGCTGTACAAAATTCGCTTCAATAATCTGCAGAGTGGTCAGAAACTGGATGAGTCATATAAAGGTGACGATATGCTCAAGCTTGCAGATTGTTTGCGTACCCAGGTTCAATATTCCTACAAGGAAGATAATATTTATACTTTTATGAATATGGAAGATTACAGCCAGTATAGTTTGAATGAAGAGGATATGGAGGGCCAACTTGGATATTTGAGCGATGGCCTGGAAGGTATAACTGCTTTGCTGGTAGATGGCAATATCCTGGCTATTGAACTGCCGCAGTCGGTAAGTCTCGAAATAGTCGAGACAGCCCCGGCTATCAAAGGAGCCACGGCTAGTGGCCGTAGCAAGTCGGCTAGCCTGTCTACCGGGTTGGAAATTCAGGTACCCGAATATCTCGAAAGCGGTGAAATGATCAAGATCAACACCAGCACTGGAAAATTCATTTCCCGTGCCTGAGTGGCATGCCAATTAGAAGATAAGCCGTATGTTGTATATTTCGTCCAATGTTTCTATTGCTGATCGGGAGATCAGTTTTTCCGCTATTCGTGCTCAGGGTGCAGGGGGACAAAATGTCAATAAAGTGGCCACAGCCATTCATTTGCGTTTTGATATTCGAGCTTCCTCATTGCCCGAATTCTACAAAGAGCGGCTGCTGAAACTCAGCCGCCAGTTATTTCCCGAGACGGTGTTGTTGTGATCAAGGCGCAGCAGTTTCGTAGCCAGTTGCAGAATCGAGAGGCGGCATTACGGCAATTGCAGTTGCTCATCCAGAGTGTTGCCGTGTGCCAGAAAAAACGCCGTCCCACCCGCCCCACTCGCGGTTCGCAGAAAAGACGCATGGACAGTAAGACCAAGCACGGTAAAACCAAGGCACTGAGACGCAAAATTTTTGACTAAGGTATAGTTTTAATCTCAAAGGGATTAAATCCCCGCTGTTTGCTGCGGGCTAGTTTATTTCCCCAGCGTGAAATAAAAAGTAGCCCCCTGATTCAGTTTTGCCGCTGCCCATACTTTTCCGCCATGTCGATGAATAATCCGTGACACGGTGGCAAGGCCGATGCCGGTGCCTTCAAATTCATTGCCATGTAGCCGCTGGAATGCGCCAAAGAGTTTGCCGGCATATTGCATGTCAAAGCCCGCACCATTGTCTTTCACATAATAAATTTCTTTATTTTCTTTTTTTGTCATTCCGAATTCTATGCAGGCTGATGGTTTTTTGCTGGTATATTTCCAGGCATTCGCGAGAAGATTATCGAAAACAATTTCTAGTAAGTGAATATCGCCTTGCGCCTGAATATTATCTGCAATGTTCACTTCCAGCTTGCGCTGAGGATCGTTCTCCTGCAATTTGCAGACTGATTTTTCAGCTAATAGACTTAGATTGACCTTGGTTCGGTTCATTTCTATACGGGAGACTCGTGATAGTGATAACAGATCATCAATCAGCTCTCCCATGTGTTGGACTCCTACACAGATGCGTTGTAGATAGTTTTTGCCTGTGTCATCAATTTGTTCGTTAAAATCTTCCTGCAGAGCCTGAGAAAAACCATCGATTGCTCTCAATGGTGCGCGCAAGTCATGTGAGACAGAGTAACTGAAAGCTTCAAGTTCGCTATTGATACGGGTAAGTTCGCTGGTGCGCTCAGCAACTAGGTCCTCAAGATGATCGCGGTGTTTTTTTAATTCATCCTCAGCATGTTTGCGCTCACTGATATCAATAAAGGTGACTACTGCGCCAATGAGTTCATTGTCTTTGCGAATCGGGTGCGACCAGTATTCGGCCGGGAAGCTGCTGCCGTCCTGGCGCCAGAGAACTTCATTGTCCATGTGTATGCATTGGCCTGAGTGGGCTGCTTTATATATGGGGCAGGATTCTATTGGATAAGGATGGCCATCTGGATAAGTATGGTGAATCAGGTTGTGCAATTTTTTGCCAACCAGATCATTCTGATGTTTATAACCAAGAAACTGCAAACAGGCTGGATTGACAAACGTGCATTGTCCATTTCTATCCATACCATAAATGGCCTCGGCAGTTGAATCCATCAGCAGCCGCACGCGATCTTCACTTTGTTTCAATGCGTCGAAGGCTTGTTTTATATTTTGTTGCATTTGATTTATTGCATTGACAACCATGTCAAGTTCATCGATTTGTTTATTTTTTTTATGTTTGCGTAATAAACGCAATGATTTTCCTGGTTGGTTGATTTTTAGATCACGGGCAAAGTCGGCAATGGTAAGTAAATGCCGGGTAATCAGCTGATAAAAAATAAAAAGAATAAAACTGGCGATCAGAAATATCTTGATCGCATTGCTGGCGAGAATGATCCAGAATTTGTCAAGCAGACGTTGGTAGACGCCATCCAGACTTGCGTTGACCGTTAATGTGCCAATTTTAAGTGCCTGTCCCCGGTGAAAGTGGATTAGCGGGTATTGGCGTGAGAGAATATTTCTGGTTTGAGGTTTGCCTCGGGAAATCCATATTTTTTCATTGTCCCGAATTTCCAGAAATTGTATGTCTCGAAGCTGTGAGATACCATCTATTTGGGTGTTAAGTTCTTCGGTATCTGATGTCCACAGGGATTCATTGATACTTTTAAGATTTACATCTTCAATTTGTTGTAACTGGTCCTTAATAAAATTAATATCATTTTTATAAGCCCAGTACAGCTGTAAGGCCGTGTCGAAGATGGTAATGAAGAAACTGAATAGCACTACATTGATAATTAAGCGGCGTGCAATACCAGGTTTATAGGTGGCAGTCTGCGCATTAGTCATGATTATGCTTTAGCTCTAATGGAGATAGGGTTTTTTCAAATATTCGCTGATAGCTGCCATCCTGTTTCATTCGGCGTAAGCTTGCGGCAAGTTTGGGTACCAGCTTGCGGTGTTTTTTGTGGAGATATACGTACATACATCGTTCGCCTAGCGGTGGTTCCAGAATGTTTATGTTTTTTAGATGATGTTTTTTGATATAAGCAAGCCCCAGCCAGCGTGAATAGACAATCAGATCTGTTCGGTCTTTCCGCAAAAGAGTGAAAAGCAGATCGGCATTTTTAACCTTGGTGAGTTCTGCGGTTTCGGTAATATTCTGTTCCAGTATTTTCCAGCCGGTGATGATGGCAACGGACCAGGGTTTCAGACTTAGCCAGCCTGATACAGGGAATGAGGCATGCCGGGTAAATATAACGAACTCCATACCCATGATTTTTTCAGGCACCTGGATCAGGTTTGGATAGATCTTCTGAAGCCCACCAATGCGTAACAGGTCGCCGTCATCAATTCCGGCATTGGCGTTAATTAGTGCACGTTCAGCCGGAAGACGAATCGATTTCAGATCATAACCGATTCGGTTCAAGGCCGCTTTTACTATTTGATCAACAAAACCAGTCTGTTTGTTATTCGATAGTGGCTCAACGACAGAGGAATTCAGGAACAGGATTTTTTCAGCTGCGCAGCTGGCAGAAACGCAAAGCAAGGCCCAGCTGCTTGCTGTGAGCAGAACAAACAAACTCAGCCGCTGGCGGCGACCAAGCTTAGCAGCCCGCATACATTTCTCGCGCTAATGATTTCAAAGGATATTTCCTTACAATCAATATTATAAATATATAGACCATAGATTCCATGCCTGCCTGTTTTGGGAGTCGTTCTTACTGCTTAGAATAAGGATTATTATTCATGTTTTGCCGATGTCTGCATCTGGACTGAAACCAGTGTTGCCAGTTTTGCTCTCATCTTGAGAATGATCTCACTCAAATAGGTTTTGTTATCCTCAGGCAGACTCGAGAGAGACTGAATCTGTTCGCTATAGTGCCGACTGACATACAGAAGCTCTTCAATCATGTTGCTCAATAAATTCTGACTTATACCCAGGTTCTTGCTTAGGCGCAGAATAGCGGTGTGGAAATCGACAGGTTTACCGTTAGTGTCTAGCTCGCCATAGTTGCCGAAGGGCATCACGCTGAGCATGTTGTGGCGGCTGTAGGCGCGCATAGGCGTGGGATCGTAAACGGGTGAAAAACCGATTTTTCTCCCATATTGAAGCAGGGATAGATTTTCCAGGTGTAAATCGCCATTGCCAGTAACAAAGGACATTAGCAGACGTTTTAATAGATGTAGTTTAGCCTGCATGGGTTCAGAAACGATAGGAATAGGTGAGCGGTCGATGGCGTAGCCGATAGCGTCGTAACTGCTACTATAATGATGGGTGATGCGACTGTCGCCAGTGGCCAGCAGCGAGTACAGGGTTTCCGTAAACAGGGGTTTGTTACTACTGTCCCGATCATAACGTTCGATAGCAATGACCGGCATGCCATTTATTTCTGCAGTCCAATAACGAGGCACGTCAAAGCCGGCCTGGTGATGAAGATCCAGAGCCAGAGCTTCCAGCTCGACGATTCCAGGGTAGGTATCTTTCTCAAACTTCAGAACAATATCGGTGCGTCCTTCAACGGTGCCACGAGTGGGCAGGCCGATGCGTCCATCCCAACCTTTGCGAGAAATGGAAAGCAACAGTTTTGGAATGGCACCGCCGACGCTGGGTGTGGGACCCAGGGTTTCGAGCAGCGTTCCGGCACTGTCATCGAGCCAGATCAGAAATTCTTTCAGAGAAAAACCAAACTCGTTTTTTACTGGAAACAGCGCGGGGCTGCGGGTGTCAGCGTACCATTCTCGCGCCTGCTGATCATCGCTGAAAACATCCAAATGGCCGATGCCACCATGACCGGAGACCATAAGAATAGCCCAGTCGCTGTCAAAGCCAGGTTCCGGCATCTGGTTTTGTTGTGCCAGATAGGAGAGGATCAGCTGACGCTGAAAATTATCCTCGCTGGCGGGCGGGATCAAGGCCTGCAATTGAGGCAGTAAATCAAAGTAGGGTGAGCGTTTCCAGACGATGGTCGTGGTGCCGACAAATTCCGGGGCATAGAGCACGCCCAGTCCCGGCAGGCCGCTATCGATATAGCCGGGTTCGTAGCTGAAACGACACTCCGTCATGGTCACGGTGAAACGCCCCATCTTCAGCGGTGCATTACCGCAACGGGTCCAGACCACAGCTTCACGATCTGTTTTCATCTGATTGCCCACCTATTCGTTGTTACTGAAAAAATTCCGATCGAGCAGTTTTTCCAGTATTGGCTTATTGGGGCTGAGCGTGAGTCGCAAACCGACGACATTGGCCAGTCGCACCAGGGTCGAGAGCCGTACGTCATCGGCCTGCTTCAGTTTGGACAGGATGCTGGCACCTAGACCGGCTTTAGCCACCAGCGTTTTCTGATCCATGCCCTGATTTTTGCCGGCTTCGATAATTTGTTCGAGCAGGCCGGACAAAATTTTATTCATGACATAATTTCCGCAAAAGGTAACTTTACTTATTATTATAGGACAATTACTCTTCAGGGTAAATTTCAAATTTCCTTAAATGGTAAATATAGCTGATAACTCTAACATTATTACCTTTAAGGGTAACTTGAACCTGAAGTCTATCAGTGCGATTTTGTGCGCCACATAGGCACTTTCTTTGGTTGTTCACATGGAAGATGATTAAATCCAGGCAAGAATGGTGCTGCCTGATTAGCAGAGTTGTTTGATTTTTCTGGTTCCCACGCTCCCGCGTGGGAATCCATACATCAATCGATACGCTGATTCAGGTATCCGTTCCCACGCAGGAGCGTGGGAACGAGAGAATTCAGCAAGCTACCGTTTTTCATTGCCAGCAACGGGGAATTAAAGCCAGGCAAGAATGATGCGACCTAGTTAACCAAGTTTGATTTGAAGCGGATGGTAGAAAAGGAATATGAATAAAATGAAGTATTTGCAAAGAGAAAAAAAATGGCAGTTCTGGAAATATTATTATTTTTTCTTTAATCCAGATACCACCACCTTGCGGGGCACTCCCCCTGCGCCCTCCCAGGGCTTCGAGGCGTTTAATCACCTTCTTTGAATTATGCTCATACTCCAAATTTAAGAAATATGAATTATTGTTATTATGTCTTCAATAAAGCAAACCATGTGCCAAAAATGAGAACAATATAAAATACAGCAACTTACAGAAATTTCGTGATTATGGCTGGGGTCTGCTGAAGAGCAGTGTAAGAAATATCGACAGATTTTCTTTCTGTTTGTTTATGAGAGCCTCTTAACTGACTGTTTATTAATGGGTTAATTTTAATCTTGACCGATTATGAAACTGTCAAATATAGCGGGAGGGCGTTAAAAATTCCGACAAATCAATATGGAGAGTCGAAAAAAGGCTATTGGCTAATAAAATTTAGTCCGAACTTTATAAAATTTTTCAGCATTGAAGAAAAATACAAACGGCTGCAGTCGTTGCCTCAGAGGTGAATTGGGATATCGTTTTTATTGTTGTCGTCGCTGAATGTTATTATTAGCCTATGCAGGGATTAACTTCGCTCAAGCTCCGTCAGCGGTTGTTACAGCTTTATCAGCAATTGCTGGTGAACATTCGTAGTGATCGACTTGTTGCTCAGGTATTACAGAGCAAGCTATTGAAATCAGAAAATATTGTTCTTCTGGCCAGCGGCAAGGCCGCCGCCTCAATGGCTCGCGGTGCAGTGCAGGTATTGGGAAATCGTATCGTTGATGCGCGGGTGATTACAAAGGCAGCTCATTGTCAGGGGTTGGAGAAGGAGACCGGTATTCGCTGTCTGGAAGCCGGTCACCCGCTACCCGATGTGCACAGCCTGGAGGCAGGTGAGGAGCTGCTTGAGTGGCTTTCCGGTTTGCCTGCCGGAGTCACTCTTTTGGTGTTGACTTCAGGTGGAAGCTCGGCATTGATTGAGGTTCTGCCGCAGACAGGTTCACTTGAGGCGCTGGTGCGTTTGAATCAGTGGTTACTGGGGAGTGGTCTGGATATTCATGCTATGAATCAGATCCGTCGTTCGGTGTCCTGCATCAAGGGTGGCGGCTTGTTGGCCTGTGTGCCGTCTATTATTCCAGTTGAACATTTGATCCTGTCGGATGTGCCTAATGATGACCCGGCGATTATTGGATCGGGTTTGTTTGTCGCAACAGCAACAGCAACAGCAACAACGGAAATAGAAAGCGATGCCTTACCTGACTGGGTTCAGGCTATGCAGTTGGCGGCATTAGATTGTCGTGCATGGCAGGCAAAAAAACTGTTCAATCATCGAATTAATCATCAGATCATCGCCAGTAATAGACTGGCTTGCCAGCTCCTGGTGAAGCTGGCTGCGGAAGCGGGGTTGGAAGAGATCTACCTGCATCGGGAGCCGCTTGCAGGGGCGGCGCGGCTACAGGGGCAGGCTATTGCGCGTTATTTGCGCAAACAGGCGCCAACGGGGCTACATATCTGGGGTGGAGAAACGACCGTGGTTTTGCCATCGCAGCCGGGTCGGGGTGGACGTAATCAGCATTTGGCGCTGGCGGCGGCACAAGAATTGGCAGGCACGGAGCAGATCAGTCTGTTGGCGGTGGCTACCGATGGTAGTGACGGGCCAACCGATGATGCGGGAGCCATCGTCGATGGTGGCACGCTTGGCTGGGGTGAGGTGCAGGGACTGGAAGCCCAGCGTGCCTTGCAAGAGGCGGATGCTGGCCGTTTTCTGGAAGCCGCAGGCGATCTGGTGAGCACAGGGGTGACAGGGACCAATGTGATGGATATGGTCCTGGCCTTCAAACAAAGCTGAATTACACGCCAGCTATTCTTGCCACAGAGGCTTAGCGGAGCAGGGGCAGGTCTGTTAATATTCCCAGATGCTGGAAGAACATGATCTCTACCCTCAGGCGCAGGTCTGCCTGCTTAGCCGTGATGCTGATGTCAAGGTGGCGCAGACGCATGCAACCGCTGAACGCTGGCGGCGTGGGGAGTTTATGTTGGGTGACTCGGGAGTCGCGGCTATCGGCGAGCCGGGTCGGCCGGATAAACCGCAATTGGTGGATAAACGTAATTTACCGAAGCGCGGAGTGCAGAGCCAGGAAGCGCGTGCAGCGCTGATTCACGCTCTCTGCCATATCGAGTTCAACGCTATTAATCTTGCCTGGGATGCCGTCTACCGTTTTCGCGGACTCCCCAGCGCATTTTATTCCGACTGGATTCAGGTTGCCGATGAAGAGGCGCGTCATTTCAGTTTGTTACGCGACTATTTGAAAACCCAAAATTATGATTATGGTGATTTCAACGCCCACGATGGACTTTGGCAAATGGCGCTGGAAACCGCTCACGATCCACTGGTACGCATGGCACTGGTGCCGCGGGTGTTGGAAGCGCGGGGTCTGGATGTTATACCCGGTATCATGCTGCGTTTTCGTGAAAGCGGTCATCAGGAGGTAGTCGATATTCTTGCCGTGATTCAGTCAGATGAAGTGAGCCATGTAGATATTGGTTCGCGCTGGTTTCATTATCTTTGTAAACAACGTGGCCAGGATTCGGAAACCGTATTTCGTGAGTTGCTGGAAAAACATATGAAAAATCATGTCAAAGGTTCGATTGATCGGGAGGCTCGTCGGCAGGCTGGTTTTTCAGAACAGGAACTTGATTATCTCGACGGGGTGGGTTGATGCGTTGTTATCGATTGATCTATCTATTAGTTGGCTTGTGTTTTTTTTCCGCTGTGGGCGCTGCTGTTAATCCTGACTTGAAAGGCACGGTATTAATTTTTGATGAACATGAGAAAGATGTCGATCCCTACCAGACCAGGGTGATAGTAACGGCCAATTATATGCGCTTTGACGATGGTAAAGGCTCCGCTGATTTTGTTCTCTTCGATCGCCGGGCCAATATTATTTTTAATATTAATAGTAGCGATCAGACTGTGATATCGGTTGCGCCACAAGCAGTGACGGCGGTGCCCCCATTTAAACTGAACGATGAGGTGCATAAGCGTGATGATTTGAAGAATGCGCCAGCGATAGCCGGGATCAAACCACAGCACTATGTTTTTAGCACCAACCAACAGCACTGCTATGATGTGGTGGCGGTGGATGGTCTGTTTAACGATGTGCTGATCGCTACCCGCGCCTTTAACGCGATTATTGCCAGTCAAAATGCGGCGGCGCTGGAAAACTTGCCTGCGGATCAGCAGCAGCCCTGTGATCTATCGCATAGTATTTTTTCCTACAACCGTTACCTGCAATTTGGTTTTCCAATACGGGAGTGGGATACGCACGGTAAGAGGCGTTCGCTGGTCGATTTCAGCAAAAATGTTTCGCTGGACAAAAAATTATTCGTATTGCCGAAAGGCTATAAACGCTTCTCGGTCAGGGATTTTCGTGCCGGCAAGGTTCAGTTCGACAAATAGCGCAGGCCTTAAAGCTAAAGATATTTAGCTCAACAGAAGCAATGGCTGCTTACAGCGTTTCAAGCTGGCATTGGCTATTCTTGCATACCAATACGCTACCTTGTGTCGACCAGTCACCGAGAACCATACGTTGTACTGGCTGACCATTGAGTTCAAAGTCATGAATAGCGGGGCGATGGGTATGACCGTGGATCAGACGTTGTACTTTGTATTCTGAAAACATACGTTCAACTTCGGCCTGATTTACATCCATGATATCTTTGCGTTTGTTGCCGGTTTCAGTTTTGCTGATATCACGAAACTGTTTTGCCAGCGCCAGGCGTTGTTCGGGCGATTTTGCCAACACTTCGTTTTGCCACTGGGGATTACGCACCATTGCGCGGAACTTCATATATTCCAGATCATCGATACACAAAGTGTCGCCATGCAGCAGCAGGCTGGGAATACCGTCCAGTTCTATTACCGTTGGATCGTCCAGCAATGTTGCACCGCAGAGCTGCATCAGGTGCTCGCCCATGAAAAAATCACGGTTGCCATGCATGAGATAAAGCGCCACGCCGCTGTCACTGAGGGCTTTCATGGCGCGGATGGCCGCCTGGTAGTCAGGCAGAATCATGTCGTCGCCAAGCCAGACTTCGAACAGATCACCGAGGATATAAACTGCGCCAGCCTGGCGTGCCTGGGTTTCTAAAAAACGAACGAAGCGGGCGCTGGTCTCGGGCCGATCCTTGGCGAGGTGCAGATCAGAGATAAACAGGCTGGACACAGTTTTTATTCTTCGACTTCGACGCTTTCGATGATCACGTCTTCAGTGGGGACGTCCTGATGATGGCCTGCGTTAGCGGTAGGCACTGCCTTGATTTTTTCCACTACGTCCATGCCTTCGACGACCTTGCCGAAAACACAGTAGCCCCAGCCCTGGGCATTGGGTGCGCTGTGATCAAGGAAGGCATTATCGGCGATATTAACAAAAAATTGCGCGGTGGCTGAGTGTGGATCCTGAGTACGGGCCATCGCGATGCTGCCTTTGACGTTACTCAAACCGTTGTTGGCTTCGTTTTCGATAGGTTCGCGGGGTTGTTTTTCAATCATGCCAGGCAGCATGCCACCGCCCTGGATCATGAAATTGCTAATTACGCGGTGAAAAATCGTGCCGTCATAAAAGCCATCGCGGGCATACTGGAGAAAATTGGCCGCGGTGTTCGGGGCTTTTTCGCTATCCAGTTCGATGACGATGCAGCCCATATTAGTGTTGAGTTTAATCATATTTTTGTCCTGATTATTTTATAGTGACAGCAGGCGGTGCCGGAAGCGCGACTGGATTAAGCAGTGTGACGCTCTTGATGATGACAGCTTCGCGTGGGACATCGGTCGGGAAAGGTCCACCAGGACCGGTTGCTACGCTACGAATGCGGTTGACGGTATCCATGCCCTTGATGACCCGCCCGAAAACGGTATACCCCCAGCCGCGGGGTGACTTGCTGGTAAAGTCCAGAAAGGTGTTGTCTTTAACGTTGATAAAAAATTGTGCGGTGGCCGAATGCGGATCCATTGTCCGGGCCATGGCGATAGTGCCTTTGAGATTACTGAGACCATTGTCGGCTTCATTTTTAATCGGCGCGCGGGTGGGCTTGCGTTGATAGTCGGCGGTGAAACCGCCGCCCTGGATCATGAAGTTGCTGATTACGCGGTGAAAAATAGTATTGCTGTAAAACCCGTCTTTGGCATAGGTAAGGAAATTTTCAACGGTTTTGGGTGCCTTATCCGGCTCCAGCAGGACGATGATATCGCCCATATTGGTTTCAATTTTTACCTGTGGCGCTTCGGCAGCAGCGTTGTTTATCATTGAGCCCAGCAGGCTGAAACCAAGCAGACAGCCAGTGACGAGTCGTAATAGCATGATCGTTTTCCCGTAAAATATGAAAAGCCGCCATAATATCGAGTTTATGCCACAGGCGGAAGCACCTTTTGAGCCTGGCGTCAGATTCCGTTAACCTACGCACATTTACGCGCCGGGCAGACTTCTGCCTGGTTGTTTTCATTGATTTGGGGATCGCAAGCAGCCAGCCTATGTTGACTATTCACAATAATCTGAGCAAACAGAAAGAAACCTTCAAACCTATCGATCCGAAAAATGTACGCCTGTATGTTTGCGGTATGACCGTCTATGACATGTGCCATATCGGCCACGCCCGCGTGCTGGTGGTCTTCGACGTAATTTACCGTTATTTGTGCGAGATTTATGGCAAGGAACATGTCAGCTACATTCGCAATATCACCGACATCGATGACAAGATCATCGCTCGGGCAAATGAAAACGGCGAGGATTTCAACGACCTGACGGGGCGTTTTATTGATGAAATGCATCGGGATACCGCCGCGCTGAATGTTTTGACGCCGAATGAAGAGCCGCGTGCCACCCTGCATATGCCGGCGATCATCGAGATGATTCAAACGCTGGTGGCGAAGGGGTACGCCTATGCGGCCGACAACGGTGACGTCTATTATGATGTCAGTAAGTTTACCGATTACGGTCGTCTGTCGGGCAAAAATATTGAAGATCTGCGTGCAGGCGAACGGGTAGCCGTGGATCAAGCCAAGCATGATCCGTTGGACTTCGTGCTCTGGAAAGCCGCTAAAGTGGGGGAGCCGAGCTGGGATTCACCCTGGGGCGCTGGCCGACCGGGCTGGCATATCGAATGTTCGGCCATGTCCACCGGCTGCCTGGGGAATCATTTTGACATTCATGGTGGTGGGATGGATTTGCAGTTTCCACATCATGAAAATGAAATCGCCCAGTCCGAGGCGGCTACCGGCGAGAAGTTTGTCAATGTCTGGATGCATAACGGCTTCGTGCGGGTGGATGAGGAAAAAATGTCCAAATCCCTGGGCAACTTTTTCACCATTCGCGAGGTGCTGGAAAAATATGCAGCAGAAGTGCTGCGTTATTTCATTCTCACCAGTCACTACCGCAGCCCGCTGAATTACTCAGACAAGCATCTGGATAATGCCAAAGCGGCCCTGAACACGCTTTACACCGCCTTGCGCGGAATGAACCTGACCGCTGAGGTGGGCCTGGATGAAGCCTATGTGGCGCGTTTCCGACAGGCGATGGACGACGATTTCAATACCTCGGAGGCATTGGCGGTGTTGTTTGAACTGGCGAAAGACGTGAATAAATTGCGTCACCAGGATGAGTCGGCTGCCACCGTCAAGGCCGTTACCTTGAAACAGCTGGCTGATCGGCTGGGTCTGCTACAAAGCGACGCCGAAGCCTGGTTGCAGGGCGGGGGCGTTGGGGATAGCCGCGCAGAGGGGCTTGAGGCTGCAGAAATCGAAACATTGATCGAGCAACGCAATGCCGCTCGTGCGGCCAAGGACTGGGCGGAAAGCGATCGTATCCGCGATTTACTGGCCGAGCAGGGGATTATTTTAGAAGATGGCGCGGGTGGCACGAGCTGGCGGCGGGAGTAAAAAAGTTTCAACGCAAAGACGCGAAGACGCAGAGAAGGCAAAGTTTTTTGTAACTATTCAGCTCCGTAGGTTGGCGCAGAGCAACGCGAAGCCCAACAATTAAATGCCTATCAAACCATGCCTGTTGGGCGATCAAAGGAAGTGTGTCTGTGATGCTTTTCTCTCGTTCCTATGCTCCTACGTGGGAACGGATACTGGCATCAGCGTATCGATTGAGGTATGGATTCCCACGCAGGAGCGTGGGAACCAGAAATTTTTCGCTGCAAGCAGCGGGGAATTAAGCCCAACGAAGATTAAATCCCTCTGCGTCTCCGCGCCTCTGCGCTCTCTGCGTTAAACAGACGCCTTTTTTCAGCCCGATCGCTGCTCAGCCGCCTGCAGGGTATTTTGCAGCAGGGTGGCGACGGTCATCGGTCCGACCCCACCGGGAACTGGGGTGATCCAGCCTGCTCGTTCACAGGCGATATCAAACTCGATATCGCCCACCAGTTTGCCGTCCTCGGTGCGATTGATACCTACGTCGATGACGGTGGCGCCCGATTTAATCCATTCGCCTTTGACGATACCCGGTTTGCCCACCGCGACGATAAGAATCTCGGCCTGGCGTACATGGGCGGCCAGATCGCGGGTAAAACGATGACAGGTAGTGACGGTACAGCCGGCCAGCAGCAGCTCCAGGCTCATAGGGCGACCGACGATATTCGACGCACCCACAATCACGGCATCGCGTCCGCGTAAAGGTTCTCCGGTGCTTTCCAGCAGGGTGATGACGCCGCGCGGAGTACAGGGGCGCAAGACCGGCATACGCAGGGCCAGGCGGCCAATGTTATAAGGGTGAAAGCCATCGACATCCTTATTCGGATCGATGCGTTCGATAACCGTTTCGGCATTGATATGCTCGGGCAGGGGTAGTTGTACCAATATGCCGTCAACATTGGCGTCGGCGTTAAGCTGGTCGATCAGGGCAAGCAGGGTTTCCTGGGAGGTGCTGGCAGGTAGATCGTGCGCCAGCGAGATGATACCGGTGTCCTCACAGGCTAGGCGTTTATTGCGTACATAGACTTCGGAGGCGGGATCCTGTCCCACCAGAATGACCGCAAGCCCTGGCGCGCGCTGCCCTTGTTGCAGGCGTGCATCAACCTGTTGTCGTATGTTTTTGCGAAGTTCAGCGGCAATCGCCTTGCCATTGATAATGTTGGCAGTCATATTTTGTGTCATAATCCCAGCAAGCCAAAACCGCCAAGGTTACATCCTGAACGGGTTTCCGCCAAGTGTCTTTTATCACATTGACGGCGGAATCACTTGGGCGTAGAATCGCCGCCTTCCTGTCGTATGGCAGGGTGGGTGCAAGCCTAAAATTCGGGGTATAGCGCAGCCTGGTAGCGCGCCTGCTTTGGGAGCAGGATGTCGGGAGTTCGAATCTCTCTACCCCGACCATATATAGTTTCTAGTTGCGAGTGACTAGGGACGAGGACAGTTTGGCAAGCGAGTTGATTTTGCGCCTGTAGCTCATCTGGATAGAGCATCGGCCTTCTAAGCCGAGGGTAGCAGGTTCGAGTCCTGCCAGGCGTACCAGATTTTTAATGAGTGAAGGTTTGCCCAGCAAACCGGTCGCAGGAACAGTATGGGGTTTGACTACCTCTCCACACGTACCTCGTCACTCGATATTGTTTTAATGGTGATTGTAGCTCAGTTGGTAGAGCCCTGGATTGTGATTCCAGTCGTCGTGGGTTCGAGTCCCATCAGTCACCCCAGTTTATGTAGACGTGTTTGATATTGATTAATATTTAAGCGCACAAAAAATATGGGCCTTTAGCTCAGTTGGTAGAGCAGGAGACTCTTAATCTCTTGGTCGTGAGTTCGAGTCTCACAGGGCCCACCATAAAAAAACAAAGGGCTAGATTTATTTCTAGCCCTTTTTTATGTCTGAATATGTGACATGAAGCACTCATGATGCAGTTACAGACAAACCCCCACCACACTCTCCCTTAGTTTATTTTTTTCAAACTATGT
>JAADGZ010000263.1 GCA_013152045.1 Gammaproteobacteria bacterium | reverse complement strand
GCTACTTTCATTTCTGCCAGGACGATAATTCCTGCTGCCGCAATTAATATAAAAAAGGGAATCAACCAGCGCAATAATTTATGAGAAAACAACTCAAGCGAATAGAAGCCAAACTTAAACGGGTTCAGGACTGTTTTGTTTTTCATTAATCCGCTAAAACTTCGATTAACAATACGCTGCTTTCTTTTTCCTTCTTTGTCAAAGTCACCGGCAGTTTGTTCATAACAAATAGCCTGTGCATCGAATATGCCGCGATAACCCTGCACAATAATTTGCAGCGGATTAACAAAATCATTGATATCTTCCTGCTCCAGCGGCAGGTACAATGCTTTTCTGATGGCGTAAATCGCACCATCCCCGCCAACCACTGAATGCAACTTACTTTCTATTTTTTTGATGAATATTTCATATTGCCAATAGATGTTTTCACTGGAACCAGCATTACTCTTTTCTTCATCCCGATAGATTGCCGCACCGACAACATAACCCACCGATGGATCATGAAAATTTCGCACTAACTTTTTTATGGCGTCCGTTTTATACATAGCATTCGCATCAGAAAAAACCACGATCTCACCATTGGCTTCAGCCAGTGCAAGATTAAGCCCCATAGTTTTACCCAACCGGCCTTCCTGACGGATCAACTTTATATATTCATTACAGTATTGCTTGATGAGCTCATCCGTTCCATCATCCGACCCATCCGAAACATACAGAATTTCCAGTTGATCCTGCGGGTAATCAAGCGCCATACAGTTCCTGATCTTTTGTTCTATAACATCAACTTCGTTATAGCACGATACTACCAAACTGACCGTTGGCGTAATGTCAGCTGTTACAAGAGTTTTACCCTTTATTAGCTTATCTAATACTATGAGCAGTATCGGGTACCCGATATATACATAGATAGGGATAAACAGTGCTATCAGGGTAACGATGATTAATAGAGTAATCATAAAGAGATGTGCTTACGCAAACGAGGACCGATGGTATTCACTACCGACAGAGGCAACTTTTTCCAGACAGCTTCAACCATTTCTCTGCCTCGGCCTTTAATGCCGCCGGTTTCTACCACTACTCCTTGCACATCCAGGGTCTGCCAGTCTAGCAATACCGGCTTCGCACCCCATTGTTTTTTAAATTTATACGTACCTTCGCCATAGGTTGATCGACCAAAATCAAACTGCTTGCAACCTCTATCGCAGGATACGCGAAGCAGATTCCAGTAAAGCAGCATATTGGGGGCAAGACGATTGTAATCGCGCAGTGTCGAGGCCCATGGGATGGAGACATTATTACCACTAAATAATAAAATTCCTGCGCCGACAATCTGCCCCTCAAACCAGACACGCCCCACTAGCAAGTTATCCTGATACATTTCTCTCAAGGTATGAAACCATTTAATGGAATGAGTTGGTGATCCCAATAGATGCATATTCCGGCAAAACACATAATAAAAATCATCGATACTTTTTTTATCACTGGAAAAATCAAATATCAGCCCGTTCTTTTCCGCTTTTTTAATCTGGCTGCGCAGTTTAGATTTAAATCCAGCCAGCAGGGCCTCCGCAGATTCTGGCAAGTCCAGCAGCATACTTACTTTTCGATCAGTCATATCAACGTTGGCCGGCTCTTCCATTAGTCGTTGCCGCAGCTCCAGTGATTTAGTCTGTAGCTGAACGCCTCTGTCCAGCGCAAATCGAATTAGTTTATCATTAACGATGGCGTCATCAGCCACAACACCACCTACATCGCAAAAGGGTAAAGAGCAGAACTGTTTTTTTCCAAAAAAGTTTCTAAAGATTGATACAGGCAGCACACCAACCAGGCTGTTATTTCTTCGTGCCAGCAAATATTCATAACGATGGCCATAAGCCTTATGGATTGCCAGAAGCCACTGCAAATGCTGGTATGGAACAGAGAATTTCGCATCTCTAAGAAAACTGTCGATTTCTATTTGGTCGGATATTTTTGCTGACGTGATATATATTTCCATTATTTTATAAGCGGGAAAGCATTATTTCCACATTTGTAAGATTCATGCTTGCTGTTAAATATTTACGGCTCTATCCTGGATTTTATTAATTTTGCAGGGTTTCCCACCATAATCGAATAATCAGCAACATCTTTGGTTACCACCGAACCGGCGCCTATAATACATTTTTTCCCAATATTCGCCATGATCAGTGCGCCATTCCCAATCCAGCTGTCTTCGCCGATTTCGATCTTTGTGTATGTTCCGCCCTGTTGTTGAATGGGGCTGTCGAGATCATCAAAATTATGCTGCCCACTACCACTCATAATATGCACGCCGCTGGCAATCAGGCAATTATCACCAATCTTGCACATCCCTATATTGCACTGCGGACCGATATACACGCCTTTACCAATTTCCGTATCCTGTTGTGAAAAAATCGTCGCAAAACCAATTACACAGTCAAAATGACAAAATGTCATGGTTACACGATAAAAAGCAACTCGACAATATCGCCCAACCTTGCCGGGAAGCAAGCTAAGTAGTTGTGAGTAACCAGCGATAGGGCTATTTTTGAAAAGCACATTCGTCAGAAGGTATAACAAACACAACGGAGAAACGACTATTACAAATATATTCGAAATAGTTTTTTTTACCTTTGAATCCATCTAATTTAATTACTCTTTCTGGTTAAAGCCTCTTAAAAATTTGCCACAGAAAATTCACACCAGACAATGATAGTACATGTTGTAATTTCTGTATCTTTCCGAAAAAAACACGAATAAAGACCATATTATCCGGCGATACTCATACCAAAAAACACTTATCTTGCCTATAATTGTAGCAGGCATTTGTACTCTATCGTCGGCTAGTTGATCAGATTCAAATAATAATAACATCCGGCCGATACAAATAATAACCACGCCCCATAATTAACGGCTGACCGCCATACATTCATACATACGAAATAGAAGTATTTTATATAAAGGAAGCGCATGTTAAAGCTAAACAGATTTAAACAAATTATCGTACACGGCCTGCTTGTAACCTCGCTCATCAGCATCACGGCCTGTGGCCAGAGCATGAGCGAACAACAGATACTAAGTAAAGCTAAAACCCATCTGGATAAAGGCGATACGAAGTCCGCCGCTATCGAACTACGAAATGTACTACAGAAAAATAACAAGAACGCAGAGGCACGTTTTTTACTTGGCAACATCAATTTAAACATTGGCAACTTCGCCACCGCCGAAAAAGAATTTAGCCGCGCAGCACTTGCCGGCTGGGATCAACAGCAAACGCAGCTTGCACTCGCACGTATTTTCATCGCTACAAAACAATTTCAGAAACTACTCGACGAAATAATCAGCCAGGATACCTGGTCTTCCGAAACCCGTGCCAACATAACAGCATTGCGCGCGATAGCAGAGGCCGGCCTCAACAAACCCCAGCGCGCCAAATCTGAACTCGAACAGGCAAAAAACTATAAAGCCGATGCCTATCATGTACTTAAAGCGACAACCATGTTTCAATTTGCCGGCTTACTGGACGGCGACCCTGCGCAGACCTTAAAACACGCACTATCTCTATACCCTAACGATGCCAAACTGCTGCTACTGCAGGCATCAAGCGAGACACAGAACAAAAAACTCGACACTGCCGCCGACATCTACAGAAAAGTTATCAACAATGAACCATCAAATTTAATTACAACCAGTACCCATATCGCCCGCATTAGACTCGCACGTCTGCAAATGGCGGAAAACAAACTGGATGAAGCAATGGCAATGCTGGCGCCATTATTAAAAAGAAATAAAAATGATGCCGAAGCAAATTATCTTAGCGGGCAAATTAGCTTCGCCCAGAGAAACTATAATCGTGCCGAAGTTTACATACGCAATCTGCTCACAACAATACCCGAACACGCGCAATCACAATATTTGATGGGAAAAATAAAATTCGCACTAAAAGACTTTGAACAGGCCTCTCACCACCTCGCCAACTACCTGAAAATACAGAGCAATGATCAATCTGCCCAGATTTTACTAACCCAGTCGTACATCAACCTCAATAAAGCCAAACTGGCGCTATCAACATTACAGCCTTTACTCGCGCACAACCCGGATGAGGCCATTACCCAGTCATTACTAAGCCAGATAGCCTTTATGAAGGGTGATCTTGATGAAGGTATAGCCGCACTGAAAAAAGCCATTCAATCCGCGCCAGACAATGCCGAGTTACAAAAACAACTGGTAAAAGCCTATATTACTACTGGCGAAACAGAGCAAGCACTGAAGGAACTTAAAACGCTCGAAAAGCTGGATGACAATAGCGAAGAAATCCAGAAACTTACCATTTCTACCTACTTGAGAGCTGACAAAATAAAACAGGCCATCGAAGTGGCGAACACAATGTTGCAAGCCGACCCGAAAAACCCTGAAATTGTCACGCTAAACGGCACGCTTCATGCGGCAAATAATGACCTGCAACAAGCACGCAACTATTTTAACAAAGCCTTACATCTACAGGAAAATCTACCCTCCGCGACCATTGGCTTAGCCCGCCTGGAAAGAAAAGAAGGCAATCTTAACAGCGCAATCGCGCTTTACACCAAACTGATTGAATCCGGCGAGGGCGGCGCCACTCCCATGATGGCACTGTCCGAACTGGCTGAACAACAAAAACGGCCAAATGACATGTTGTCCTGGCTGGAAAAGGCTCGAACCGCCGCACCAAAAAACATAAAACCCCGGCTCATACTTGCGAACTATTATCTGTACAAAGCACAGCCTGGCAAAGCAAATATCTACATCCAGGAGGCATTGAAAATATCACCTGAATATCCAGAGCTTCTACTCCTGCATGGTCGAACATTACTATCACAGAAACGTTACAGCGAAGCTCTGCCTCCACTGAAAAAACTTGTACAAAAACATCCCGACTCTATCAATGCACAACTGTTAACTGGCGAAACCTATTTTCGACTGGGAAAAACAACAGAGGCACATCAACACTTACAAACAGTTCTAAAAGCACAGCCAGATCATCTTTTTGCCACCATCTTAATGGCTGAAACTGAACTTGTTGCCGGCAACCACAAGCGCAGCCTGACATATGCAAAAAAACTACAGCAGATAAAGAACGGACATTTTTCCGGTTATTCGCTGGAAGGCGATGTATGGCTGACCAAAAAGAACTATCCCAAAGCACGCTCTGCCTACACTAAAGCCTGGAAACTACAACAAAGCGCCATCCTGGCGAAAAAATTATTCTTTGCATCAAAACATGTTGTTGCTTTTGAAGAGGCGATTAAACCCATACAGTGGTGGCTTGATCAGCACGCCGAAGATAATGCCATCCGCTTATTCCTTGCAGCAATCTACCAAAGCGAGAAACAGAATGACAATGCGATTCGAGAGTACGAAAAAATTCTTAAACAGGCACCCAACGATAGCACCGCACTTAATAATCTGGCCTGGTTTTATTCACTAAAAAACAACTCGAAAGCCCTGGATTTGGCAGAAAGAGCTTATCGTTCTGCCCCTGAAAATGCGGGCATTCAGGATACCTACGGCTGGATTCTGATACAGCAGGGACAAGCTGAAAAAGGTTTGCGCCTGATTAAACAGGCCATGCAAACCTTGCCTGATAACCTGGACGTGCGCTTCCATTTTGCCAGCGCATTAATTAAAACGGGCGATAGTACTCAGGGAAAACAGGTACTAAATGATTTGCTGAAGCAAAACAAACCCTTTGCAGGAAGAGAGCAGGCAAAGCGGCTATTGCAAAACACCCCATGATAAGGACCAGCTATAATATACCTTGGTTTTGTAATACATTTTCAACCGTGGTGAACTGAAAATCTGAAGCAAGTTTGTGTAATCTTGTTTCACACTTATCTAGATTATTATAATGCCTGAATCGTGATAACCAGCTTGCAGATATGCGCGGCTGTTCCGGGTCGATCTCCCAGGGGTGCAGGTAAAAAATAAAGGGTTTTTGCCGGTTATTTATTTGTCGTAAACCAGCACGGCTCAACCAGTAGGGATAAAGCCGGAAATAACCACCGCCTGCGATGGGTAGTCGATACCCCATAATCTTTGCGGTGGATAAAGGAAACTCAACCAACTTGTGGCCTGCCGGAGTATCTAAGACGTAAGGAAACTCAGGACTATCCGGTATGCCATAACGATCATGTCGAACCGGAAATATACTGGAATCATAGTCAAACCCTGCTTCAGCCAGAATATCCAGCGCCCACAGGGAACGATTGGTAATTGAGTAACTGGCCGCGCGATAACCCCGAACCGGTTGCTGAACAATCTCTTCCAGGATACTTTTTGCTCGAACGGTTTCTTCCTGAAACACTTCAGGACTCTGGTTGTAAACTAGCTGGTGACTATAACCATGACAGGCTATCTCGTGCCCTCTTTGAGCAATTTCAAGGATAAGATTCCTGGCTCTATCTGCCACCCAGCCAAGGACAAAAAACGTCGCTTTGATCTGATACTCATCAAACAGGTCGAGTAGCTTATGTGTATTTTGTTCTACACGCAGACTATGATTGTCCCATTCATGCTGACCAACACTATTTGCAAATGCCGACACCTGAAAATAGTCTTCCACATCAATGGTCAACGCGTTTTGAATAGACATACGCTAAAAATCACTATCGATAAACAGTAATGGCATCAGCACCCGTAACCACCGTATTAAATACCGTGTCACTCACTATTATTTGCATAATATCCATAGTAATCACCGCGACTAGTCAAACCTTCCGCTTTATTTAATATGATTCCTGTCGCCTGTTCTTTCGGAATCATTTGCAAAGCATTCTCAACCAGGGACTGGGGCGTTTTACCAGCCTCTATTACAAAAACAACTTGGCCAACCAGTCCCGCCAGAATTTGAGTTTGAGGTGTAGACAGCAATGGCGGTCCATCAAAAATAATAATACGATCACTATAACGACCGGCAATTTCATCTACCAGCGCAGACATACGCCGACTGGCAAGCATTTCAGTATAATACTTATTTTGCTTACCGGCAGACACCACGCGAAAATTTGGAATATCGGTTTGTAGCAATACGTCACCGATGTGTAGCTCATCACTTTCCAGCACATCTACCAGACCACGAACATTTTCAAGGCCCAGCATTCTGCTGGCACCCTGTTTAGCCACGTCACAGTCCACTAACAGAACCGTGTGATCCATTTCCAGTGATATTGACAGTGCTAGATTTACGGAAGTATAGCTTTTTCCTTCGCCAGGCACCGAGCTGGTCACAAGAATCAGATTACCGCGCTCAACCATTGCCTTATGTCGCCCACAGGCATTGGACACCAGAGGACGCTTGATTCGCCTGTAATCATCCTGGATTTCCGGCCCAAGATTACTGCCTGGCACAAGCATGTCGTCTGCCAGCAGCCTGGCTAGTACTTTAACCTTATTGCTGTTTTCTCCCATTGGCTGATTGCCTTGTCGCGTTTTGAGCTTTGCAGAATAAGCGTTCGCTACTTCGCCATCACTCACATCCACCAGCTGCGTGATGGTTGTTGGCTTCTTGCCCTTCATGTTCATGTCATCAAACCCCGTAATCCACCAAGAGCATTAACCAGTTCACCGGCCGACTCACTAAAGAACATCACCGCACCATATGCCACTACCAATAGAGAAAAAACGGCCAGAAAACCCACCAATTGTAATCGCCGCCTTACCTTGTGTTCATCATTCAGATAAAGCCCAACCGATCCCAGCAGTGGAAGCCCTATCTTTTCTCTAATCTGACTGGCATCTATTAGCGTTGGCTGTACAAGGTACCTGAAAAACCCCCACGCCAGACCGGCAGCTACCGCTGCAAAAAAAACGCCTGTAAGGAAAAGCAAACGGTTAGGCCCTGATGGTTTTGCTGGCACACGTGGCGGATCGATTATACGAAAACTAATGTTACTGCCACTCTGCCCAATAGCCTGCGTCAGTCGCGCTGATTCTCTTCGCGTAACAAGATTAAGATAACGCTCACGAGTAATTTCATAATCACGGTTTAATTTTGCAAGCCCCGCCTCTACGCCTGGAAGCACATCAACATCCTGCTTAAGGGACTGCACCGTATTTTGCTGCTCCATAACTTGCATCTTTAAGGTTTCCACTTCAACACCTTCTTTGTGAACCTCCGCTTTCAAATCCTGGTAAACCGGATTAAAGCTAATAGAATCACCAATACCAGTATCAAGATACTGGCCTTCTGTAACATTATCACTGGCGATTAATTCAGCTATAGTCGCCCTCAACGCCTTGACATCAGGATGCTGTTCTTTATAACGGATCAACAATTGCTCAAGCTGCTCCCTATATCTACGCAACTTCAAAACTTTCGGCGCGCCATAGGCGCTATTATCAAGCAAAGGCGCTTCACCTTCCAGTTGTTTAAGCATGGCTGAGTGCCTTCGTTTTGCCAATCGCAAAGCTGAACGCAGTTCGTCCAGTTTCTGCTCTTCGCGCTGCAACCTATTGTAGTAACCACCTTTTTCATTAGGCATAAAACCAACGTTAGCACGCTTGAATTTAACAAGTCTCTGCTCAGCCATCGTTAATCGGTTCTCGTATTTACTAATCTGGCGATCAAGAAATTGTTGCGCCGTCGCTGTGTCAGAACGTGCAGAGTCCAGTGTGTTTTCGATCAGAGTATTTAACAACTTGGATACAACCTGGTAAACCAGTTCCGGCGAATCGCCTTCATAGCTCAGCTCATATATATTACTACCACCTTTTCTTTTACCACCTGATTTCAGCTCTATCGATTCACCTAATTTGCGCACTAGTGCATCCGTCGCTTCCGGGGTGTTCGCCTCAAGATCCATATCTGTTTGCCGAATAACCTCCTTCAGATTTTTCCGACTTAGCAGAATCCGGGACATGATAGTAATCCCAGCCTCTTCTGTATCAGCTTCTACAGAGAGCCCCTTAAGTAGCGGCTTCATTACTGACGTGGTATCAACAAGCACAACCGCTTGCGATGTGTAATAATTGGGCATGACATAAACAATCGCCCAGCCAATTATCGCGATAACGCAAGTTATCGCTAGCGCCGCCCACCTGTATTGCCAGATACCATGCAAATAGCTGTAAACTAATATTAACTGATCCCGCATTTCCTCATCACTCTAAATAGTCTTTAATATCACTGAATAAAATAAGCACCACACAACCGGTTTATAAAACCACCCAACAGTTATGCTTTAATATAACTAACTTCAATCATGAAGTATTCTAGTTTATATGCGTAGAAATACTTCTTTTAAGCGCATAGAATTAATAACGCTTTATTTGCCAACAACAATCAAATCAATCAGCACCCATCCTTCAACCCCCTGTAATTACCTAACAGCGAAACGGCTCACTTTCCAGGCTCTGGCATATCCAGTTTCTTAATTAAACTGTACAAAGAAGGACGGCTAATACCTAACGCCTCGGCGGCATGAGTAACATTATTGTTACAAATGGATAACGCACGCTGGATAACGTCTCGCTCGACTCGCTCTCTGGCTTCGCGCAAATTTAATGATGGCATATGGCCTTCATTCTCTGCAAAACCCAGATCGGTTGCCAAAATTTGCTTGCCGTCTGCGAGCACGACTGCCCGCTTAATACGATTTTCTAACTCACGTACATTGCCCGGCCACTCATAAGCATCAATTTCAGCACGCGCCGAATCGGTAAAGCCGCAAAAGCTGCGACCATTTTTCTTACTGAAGCTATCGAGAAAAGCCTGTGCAAGCAAGGTTTTATCACCCTCACGATCACGCAATGCTGGAATCTCAATAACAATTTCGCTAATCCTGAAGAACAGGTCTTCACGAAACTCACCGCTTGCAATCAGCTGACTGAGGTTGCGGTGGGTCGCACAAATGATGCGCACATCAACTTCGATGGTACTGCGCCCGCCCAGACGCTCAATGACACGCTCCTGCAGGAAACGCAGCATTTTCGCCTGCAATGACACCGGCATGTCGCCAATTTCATCCAGAAACAACGTACCGCCACAGGCCGTTTCGATCTTGCCTTTGGTCTGTTTTACCGCGCCGGTGAAAGCCCCTCTTTCGTAGCCGAACAGCTCGCTCTCAAGTAAGTTATCGGGAATAGCGGCACAATTCAACGCAACAAAAGGTTTGTCCTTGCGCGGGCTGAGACGATGCAGGGCGCTGGCAAACAGCTCCTTGCCGGTACCACTCTCCCCCAGCACCAATGAGGTAGCATCGGTCGGGCCAACTTTCTCTACCAGCCGACAGGCCGCCAGCATGGGTGCACTGGCACCAATAATGCCATCCAGCGGTGAGCTACAGCCTGCCAAAGCTAACCGCCGATTTTCTTCTTCCAGCTCATATAGCTGATAAGCACGATCAACGATCAGGCCTAAAACATCCGGCTCGATCGGTTTTTGATAAAAATCGTAAGCGCCACAAGAAATTGCTTCGAGAGCGTTTTGGCGAACATCATTACCGGTTACCACGATAACCTTGGTATGTGGCACCAGCTTCAGAATTTCCTTCAACGCCGCCAGCCCTTCGCTGGCATTAGCAGGGTCTGGCGGCAGGCCCAGATCAAGCGTAACTACCGGCATCCGGTGCTTTTGCAGCAATTCAATCGCTGAAGCACGATCACCGGCGAGATATACCTGATAGCCCTCAAAAGACCATTTTAACTGTTTCTGCAACCCAGGATTGTCTTCAACAACCAGCAGCGGCTTTAACTCATTGTCTGCCATAACCTGATATTAATTTCCTTAAAATTACAAATCACCCCACCAATCATGCTGTCAGGGCATCTAAATCGTCACCTTGAGATAAACTCAACGGAATGTGTAGGGTGATTATAGACCCTTTTCCCAGATTACTTTGCACATTGATATCACCGCCCAACTGGCGGATAAACTCCCGGCTCTCATACATGCCAATGCCCATGCCCGCATTGCCCTTTGTTGTATCAAAAGGCTTGAATAAACGGTTTCGGATAAAGTCATCATCCATGCCATGACCGTTATCCTTGATGCCGATGATGTGCATTTTTTCGGTGCAGGACAAGGTGACAATAATCTCACCGTCATCAGCCGTGGCCTGCTGCGCATTCTCTATCAGGTGGGCAAGCACATTGGCAAAACGTTGCTTTTCCAGGTACACCATACCCGATTCCGACAACACTTTAAATTGTGGTGCAGGCAGCAGGTGCTTTTTGGATGCAATAACGTCCGTTACCAACTCGACCAGATCCACCAGCGTTTTTTTCTCATTCTCCGCATGTCTGTTGCGCAATTGCGCCAACAGCCGATTAATGTCTGCCGCAGCATTTTCAACCGTACCAAAAGCGTCTTCGATAAACTCAGGGTTGGCCGCGTGTTTTTTTGAATTGATGGCAATCAATTCGAGCTCGGCGGCAACATTCTTTAGATCGTGCACCATATATGCCGAAAGACGGGCAAACACTTCAAATTGCTTCGCTTCCGCCAGCTGCGCAGAAGTGGTCAGCACTGCCAGATAACTGGTAATTTGCTTGGCCGCGGTCTTCAGCAGGTCACGGTCCTCCCAGTTAATTGCACGTTCGATCAGCGGGTTGGCCAATACCACAAACCCCTGCAACACGTGAATACCATGCAACGGGACGATTAACCAGGGCTGCCCAGTCTTCAATAGCCAGTCAGGTAAAGACAGACCTTTATATTCGTCGGCATGGCTGGATAGCTCTGCTATATTGATGACATACCCTTTTTTATCCATAAAGGTTACCAATGGAGCATCATCCGAGATTGTATGCTCCTGCAAACCACTCTGCCAGGACTCGACATTTTTGTATTTGCCACTCTCATCACTCAGCCACAACGATCCAGCACGGGCATCTACAATATGCGCCATGGCTTCTATCACCGTTTTATTATGATCTTTATTGCCCGGATCAACTTCCAGGTCTTCGGTCAGCCGCAACCATTCAATACGATAATCATATTTATTTTTGTAAAAGTGTTTACCCAAAAACACTTTGGTTTTTGCGCGAATTTGCGAGGAAGTAAGTACGACAAATAGAAATACCACGGCCAGCGTTAAAAACATCACCTGACCAACTTTACCCCAGTCACCACCAAACACCCTCAGGTAATAACCGGCGCCCGCCATCGCCAGCAGGTAAAAACCACCGCTGAGAATAGCCGTGGTATTTAGAATAATGTCGCGTGAAACAAAAATATTAAGCGACCAGTTTTTATTACGAGCCGAGGATATTGCCAATAGCGGCACTGCCACTATGTGCACCACCCCGCGCGCATCCCACAAACCCTGATCAATACTTCTGAACAATAGTGCGTCAGCGTATAAATAAAAATCGAAAGCGAACACTCCACCCGCACCAAAAAACAGGTACTTGGTCGCCCAACGATAACGCGGCGACGTATTACGAAATAATTGCTCGATAATGGCAAGGCCGATAAGCGCAAGAATAACGTTACCGACAATGCCAAAGACAAACTGCCCCGGCAAGGTGAACGTAGCAACCAGTATTTCGTTCAACAGTAATATCGTGGCGAAACCCACACTTAGCGGCAAAGCCCAGCGCACAAATTTTTGGTAACTTTGCTTTTGACCGTTATGCGATGCATCGCCAGACAAAGCGACATCGAACAACTTGAATAAAAAAACATACCAGGCAATATAACGAAGGATTTCGAAAACCTGATACGACAGAAGGAAGGACTCCTTATGAAGCGCAATCTGCGATGCAATGAACGCCCAGCACGCACTGATCAGCATCGCGATAAAAATCAGCTTTCCCTGCAAGCTCTCTCGCCAGCTAAACAGCAGCAACGCAGCAAAAAAGCTATATGCCAGTCCTGCTCCCAGATAACCGTATAAACCTAAATTCATTTCCATTTTTCGTCTATTGTCACCAACTTAAACATCACAGGCAATAAAAATCCGCCAATATAGCGGATTCAAGGATCTATATCATCAGCTCCGCCGACAATGAATTTTTAAAACGTAACCTCTACTTCAGGGTCAGAAAACACGCTTTCACGCCCGTCAATATCTATGGTTGTTACGACTACAGAGTAAGTTCCCGGCTGAAGCGGAATATCCTCAACCCGCACCTGCACATTTGCAACATTATTACTATCGTCAACATAAATAGGAGCTTGATCACTATAATTGCCAGTCGCTATTTTGTAGTAAATATTATAGCCAGCTATTTCATTTAAAGCGATTGGCGTTACATTATCAGCTCTTCCAGATGGAGCCATCCAGCTCAACATCACCGAGCCACCATCAGAGCCTCCACCACCAGAACAGGCTACCAGAGACATAATTAACACCGATAATTTTAAACCGTTAGAATACAAAATTCGCCAAAATATCATATAACCACCTCCCTATCATCAAATAATAAATTTCGGATTGAGCCTCATTAAACCAACCCTTACTCCTCTCTGAACCGACAAGTGTACCCAAATAATTGTTATAACGCACTAAAAAACCACAAAAAAAGTCTTTTTACAAATTATACACTGCTCTTTATTGCGCCCCTTTACCCAGCATCACTACTTCTGCAGTCTGCAGTAAAATCAGCATATCCAGTAACATGCTGTAATTTTTAACATAATATAGGTCATATTGTAATTTTTCGATACTATCCCCCACCGTATCACCGTAGGAGTAACACACCTGCGCCCAGCCGGTTAATCCCGGCTTTACCCTATGCCGCTCCTCATAATATGGCACCGCTTTCGCCAGCTTCTCAACAAACTCAGGACGCTCTGGCCGGGGACCCACAAAACTCATATCACCGTTTAAAACATTAAATAACTGAGGAAGCTCATCAAGCCGCCCCTTGCGGATAACTCTTCCAACACGCGTAATACGCGAATCATTTTTTGACGCCCATTGAGGCACGCCATCTTTCTCAGCATTTGTCACCATGCTGCGAAATTTATAAATATCAAATGGCAGCCCGTCTTGCTTCACACGAACCTGGCTATACAAAACACCACCTCGCCCTCTACTTTCTATAAAGATTGCTGCACTAACTAAAATCGCAAACGGCAAGGCAACAGGCAGTAACATCAAAACAACCGATATATCAAAAACTCTCTTACCGATACGACGTAATGCGCCCATCTGAAAACCCTCAGATAGATACAACCAGCT
>JAADGZ010000165.1:2461-4640 GCA_013152045.1 Gammaproteobacteria bacterium | reverse complement strand
CGCCGGGGCAGCGTGGTTTCTTCCTGGCTGCTGGATCTTACTGCGGCTGCATTGCATAGCGATCCGGCTCTGGATGGTTTCCAGGGACAGGTTTCTGATTCTGGCGAGGGTCGCTGGACCAGTATGGCGGCCATCGAATCCGGGGTACCGGTTCCGATACTTAGTGCCGCGCTCTATCAGCGTTTTACTTCGCGCGGTGAAAACGATTTTTCTAACAAACTGCTCTCGGCTATGCGCTATGAATTTGGCGGCCATCAGGAAAAGAAAAAATAACCTTTTTGAGACAATAACTATGCCACATACCGATACACAGACAGGCACGATGATGCCTGCGCCACCCTGCATTATGGTGATTTTTGGCGCGGCTGGAGATCTGGCCAAACGTAAGCTGTTTCCCGCGCTTTACTATTTATCGATAGCAAAGCGTTTACCTGAAAATTTTGCTGTGCTGGGTGTTAGCCGGGAGGACTTCAGCAGTGAAGCTTACCGTGAGTTAATGAACAAAGAAAGTCGCGCGCATCTTGACGGTGATTATTCAGCGGAGATCTGGGATCAACTGGTTAAATGTTGTCATTATTTGCAGGGCGATTTTCGTGATCCGGAGGCTTACCAGAGGCTGGCTCAGAAGCTGGGTGAGCTGGATAATGAGTGTAAAACCCCGGGCAATTATCTTTTTTATATGGCTACCCCTCCCGCCTTTTTTGGTGATATTGCCGAGCAAATTGTCAAGGTGGGCTTGGCCAAGGAAACGGATAGTCACTGGCGTCGATTGGTTATCGAAAAACCCTTCGGTCATGATCTGCAATCTGCCCGTGCGCTGAATAAGAAATTGCTGGAAATATTTAAGGAACGTCAGCTTTATCGAATTGACCATTATCTCGGTAAGGAAACCGTGCAGAATTTTCTCAGTTTCCGCTTTGCTAACGGTGTCATCGAGCCTATCTGGAACCGCAGTTATATCGATCACGTACAGATCACCGTGGCGGAACCCATGGGGGTTGAAAATCGTGCCAGTTATTATGAAGGTGCTGGTGCCTTGCGGGATATGATCCCCAACCATCTATTAGCGGTACTGGCCATGATTGCGATGGAGCCACCGATATCCTTCGAGGCTGATGAAATTCGTGATGAGCAGGCCAAGGTACTGCGAGCTATCCAACCCTTCACTCCGGAAGATGTACTGACCCATACCGTGCGTGGCCAGTACGCGGCAGGTGTGCTGGCTGATGGTACCTCGGTACCGGCATATCGTCAGGAAGCGGGCGTTGCCGAGGATTCAAAGACTGAAACGTTTGTTGCCATGAGCCTCATGATTGACAGTTGGCGCTGGGCGGGTGTGCCATTCTATTTACGCACGGGAAAACGCATGCCAGGGCGTTTTACTGAAATCGTGATCCAGTATAAACATGCGCCGAATACAGCGTTTAAGAATTCGCTCATGAAAGGCAAGCAGGTCGAGCCCAATGTTATGGTGTTGCGTATCCAGCCCAGTGAAGGTATTAGCCTGGGGATTAATGCTAAGGTGCCAGGTCAGACTATGCAACTGAGCCCGGTGGAAATGGATTTCAGCTATGATGATTATTTTGGTAATGAACCAAGTACAGGGTATGAAACGCTGATTTATGACTGCATGAAAGGGGATCCCACACTATTTAAACGCGCCGACATTATTGAAACTGCCTGGCAATTGGTGGAGCCGATCCTGGATGTCTGGAATGCCTTGCCGCCGCGTGATTTCCCGAATTATGCCGCCGGAGAATGGGGGCCGTCAGCAGCCGATGAACTGTTGCAACGTGACGGCCGCAGATGGCGCGTATGTACAGGAGGCTGTACGCCCAAAAAAACCTGAAATAAGGACAGTAATTTTCTACCCTGCTGATTAAAGATTTTTTATCACAATCCGATATATTTTATTGTGATATATCAGTGAATAAAATTTTGCAAGGGTAGTCAATGTCTAAATTATCAATTCAGAACAAGTTAATTGCCGCATTTTTAATAATAACTGTTTTATTTAGCCTTGCTATCTGGTTTGCTCTGTCCGGCATGCAGAGTATAAACCGATCATTTAACACCTATTTTGAAAAAAACTTGGTTGTGTTGACCGAAATACAGGATATGTATAGCAACGGACTCCTGTCTGGGATTGCGCTAAGAAATCTGGTGTTAAACCCAAAAC
>JAADGZ010000165.1:0-2451 GCA_013152045.1 Gammaproteobacteria bacterium | reverse complement strand
AGTCTACGAGGTAACGCCCCAGGCGATCAAAAAATTTGATGAGGGATTTAAAATAGTCCAGTCTTTGGCGACAGACAATTCTGTTTTGCAGGCAGAGCTTATAAAGGTAGGTAAAGACTGGCAAATTTCAAAAGCAGCGAAATTAAAAACCCTGGATCTGATGCAACAGGGAAAGCAGGAACAGGCGATTCTTACCCTGACCGGAAAAGAACACCCATACTGGCGAAAAGTCCGAATAGGCTTGCAGGAAATCGTCGCCCAGGAAACAAAACATATTCAGACTTTACGCGATACACTTAATTCTGATTCCCGTGCAACGCTAACTACCACACTTATTATCGCCGTCTTCGCCATCGTCTGCGGACTTGTTCTCGGTAGTCTGGTGACGCTTACCATAAAACGTTCATTTAACCATATTACAGACTCGTTGAATGATATTGCCACCGGTGACGGTGATCTCACGCAACGTCTGGATGATTCAGGTAAAGATGAAGTTGCCATACTTTCGCGAGCGTTCAATACCTTTATTCAACGTATTCATGAAATGGTAAAACATGTTAGCTCATCTACCCAGCAGCTTACTGCTGCAGCCGAGGAAATGTCCTCCGTTAGTGAGCAAACCTTGCAGTGCGCTACGCGTCAGCAGGCAGAAACGGAACAGGCCGCAACCGCGATGAATGAAATGACCAGCACCGTGCAGGAAGTGGCGCGTAGCGCCCATGATGCATCAACAGCGGCAACCGAGGCAGATCAGGAAGCCAGTAACGGTAACAATGTTGTTAATCTGGTAGTCAATGAAATACGCGAACTTGCCGGTGAAGTTCAGACCTCAGCCACTGCGATCAATGAACTCAACGGTGATACCGAAAATATCGACTCGGTACTGGTGGTGATTCGCGGCATCGCCGAGCAGACCAACCTATTGGCGCTGAACGCGGCGATCGAAGCGGCGCGTGCAGGCGATCAGGGTCGCGGTTTTGCCGTAGTGGCCGATGAAGTGCGTACTCTAGCGAGCAAGACCCAGGAGTCGACTCAGGAAATCCAGCAAATGATCGAACGTCTGCAGGCGGGAGCCAAAAGTGCAGTGGTGGCGATGGAAAAAGGCCAGGAACAGGCTAATTCGACAGTCGAACGTGCCGAAGAAGCGGGTAAAGTTCTAAAATCTATCACCGAAACTGTGGCGCGTATTGCCGATAAAAACACCCTGATTGCCACTGCCGCAGAACAACAGTCAAGTGTTGCCGAAGAAATTAACCGTAATGTGGTTACGGTAAACGAAATTGCCACGGAAACGGCCGAAGGCGCCCAGCAAAATGCCGCTTCCAGTAATAAACTTTCGCAACTGGCCTCGGAACTGCAGCAACTGGTCAGCTCGTTCAGGATATAAATAGAATCGTATTGTACATGCTCACACTGCTGTCCCGTTAACGCCCTTTCCCCATCGGGGCGAGGGTGTTAACGGGACAGCAGTGACATACTCATGTTCTGTGATGCCTGAGTAAATGATTAAGCTATCGGCGGTTTTATTTTAGCTCACATTACTTTGACATCATCTTGCGGGTGGCGTAGATTCATAGGCATCAATGGCTAGATAAGTATTCCGAATTCTTGCCGTTCGCCCTGAGCTTGTCGAAGGGGGAATGGCTTTAAATATCGGTATTTCAGCTTTGCTTCTTCATCGTTCGACAAGGCTCTCCTGAGCAAAACCGAAGGACTCACCACGAACGTAAAGCTTTGTAGTGGACAAGAATTCGGAACACTTATTTAGACTAATAAGGCTACGGTGCTCAAAAACCAATAAGGAAGTGAACCGTTTGAACCGATGGTCCGATATTCCTCGGCGTAGTGATCTATTACTGCAATATCTGATTGATATTCAGCAGGCTGAATCCTTTATTTCTGGCGAAGCGGTTAATCGCCTCAGCTCTGATTTATCCATTCCCGCAGCACAGATTAAAAGCGTCATCGAGTTTTATTCCTTTCTGCACAGCCGCGCCCGCGGCCACTTCAATATTTTGTTCAGTGACAATATCAGCGATCAAATGGCGGGTAGTCGCGCGCTGTTGCAGCAACTTTGCCGACAGTTGGGAGTGGAGCAGGGCAAGCTGCGCGCGGATGGCCGGGTCACTGTTGACACCACTTCCTGTACCGGTATGAGTGATCAGGGTCCCGCCATGCTGGTTAATAACATTCCGATTACGCGCCTGGATAGTCAACGAGTTGAACAGATTGCGCAATGCGTGGAACAGGATAAACCTCTTGCTCAGTGGCCTGAGAAATTTTTCGAGGTGCATGACAATATTCGGCGAGCGGACATCTTGCTTACCGAGAATACTCAGGACGGTGATGCGCTGCATGCCCTGCAAGAGGAAGGTGCGGATAAACTGCTGCAGCGTATTGACGATTCCGAACTGCGCGGTCGCGGTGGCGCCGGGTTCAAGACCGCGACTA
>JAADGZ010000106.1 GCA_013152045.1 Gammaproteobacteria bacterium | reverse complement strand
AGCGCAGTCTTCTGCCACGGCTTTCTCACCGTCAACGGTCAGAAGATGTCCAAGTCACGCGGCACCTTCATCAAGGCGCGCAGCTACCTGGATCAACTAAACCCCGAATACCTGCGCTATTACTATGCTGCCAAGCTAGGCAAGGGCATCGAGGATCTGGATCTCAACCTCGAAGACTTCCAGTTGCGCATCAACTCCGATCTGGTGGGCAAGGTGGTCAACATCGCCAGCCGCTGTGCCGGTTTTATTTACAAACGTTTCGACGGCCAGCTCTCAGCGAGCTGCAACGAGCCAGAACTTTACGCCCGCTTTGCCGAGGCTCGCACGCCCATCGCCAAACTCTATGAACAACGAGAGTTTAGTCATGCCGTTCGTGAGATCATGGCTCTGGCGGATCAGGCTAATCAGTATATCGATGCCAACAAACCCTGGCTGCTGGCCAAAGAAGAAGGTAAAGAACAGGAGGTACAGTCGGTCTGCAGTGTAGGACTCAACCTGTTCGTCCTGATCGGTTTTCTTAAACCGGTGCTGCCAAAAATGGCTGAACAAGCAGAAGCCTTTCTCAACATCGAAGCTCTGGCCTGGGAAGATATTGCTACACCATTGACGGATCACCAAATTAATAAATTCAAACCGCTGATGACGCGGGTAGAAACGGATAAAATCGAAGCCATGCTTGAAGCTTCTAAAGAACATCTTCAGGAAAGCTCGCAAACGGCAAACAGCACACCGCAAAGCAAGACTGCATCCATTGCCGATGAAATTGAATTCGAAGACTTTGCCAAAATAGATCTACGCATCGCCCGCATCGTTAAAGCGGAACATGTCAAAGGTGCCGACAAGCTGTTGCAACTCACTCTCGACCTTGGCGATGAAACTCGTAATGTTTTTGCCGGCATCAAGTCTGCCTACCAGCCGGAAGATTTGCAGGGTAAACTAACGGTCATGGTGGCCAACCTCAAACCGCGCAAAATGCGCTTTGGCATATCCGAAGGCATGGTGCTAGCCGCCGGTCCGGGAGGCAAGGATTTATGGATACTCGAACCCCACGACGGCGCGCAACCGGGTATGAAAGTAAAATGAAGATAAAAAATATAAATATACAAGAGAAAAGGGGTAATCCTTGTACCTTGTATCTTTAATCTTTAACCTGCTTCTATGAAAGAATACGCACTCATATTAGTTAGCACCGTCCTGGTCAATAACTTCGTACTGGTGAAGTTCCTCGGCCTGTGTCCCTTCATGGGCGTATCACGTAAACTGGAAACCGCCACCGGTATGGCGTTGGCCACCACCTTTGTGCTGACTCTGTCATCGGTGTGCAGTTATCTGGCCAATGAGTACCTGCTCGCCCCCTTCGGCCTGGAATACCTGCGGACCATTACCTTCATTCTGGTCATTGCTGTAGTAGTGCAGTTCACCGAAATGGTGGTGCGTAAAACCAGTCCCATGCTCTATCAAGTGCTCGGTATTTTCCTGCCGCTGATTACCACCAACTGCGCAGTGCTGGGCGTGGCGCTTTTAAACGTGCAAACCCATCACGGTTTTGTTGAATCCGCACTCTACGGATTTGGCGCGGCGCTAGGCTTTTCCATGGTACTCATTCTGTTTGCCGCCATGCGCGAGCGCATCATCGTCGCCGATGTGCCGGAAACATTCCAGGGCGCATCGATTGCCCTAATTACCGCCGGACTGATGTCCATTGCCTTCATGGGCTTTGCCGGGTTAGTAAAAGGCTGATGTTCGAAGCAATTTTTGTTTTAACTGCCCTCGCCGTGGCCTTTGGTTTGCTACTCGGCTATTCCGCTATCCGTTTCAAAGTTAAAGGCGATCCGGTTACCGATAAGATTGATGCCATCCTGCCCCAGACCCAGTGCGGCCAATGCGGCTATGCTGGCTGCCGACCCTATGCTGAGGCTATCGCCAAGGGCGAAGCCGAAATCAACCTCTGTCCCCCTGGAGGTAAAGTCGTGATTCAGGCACTGGCGGATCTGCTCGGCCGCGATCCTGTTCCACTCAACGAAGAACACGGCCAACACGCAGAAAAAACCATTGTGCACATCGATGAACAACTCTGTATCGGCTGCACCCTTTGTATTCAGGCCTGCCCGGTGGACGCTATCCTTGGTGCCGCCAAACAGATGCACACCATCATTGAATCCGAATGCACCGGCTGCAATCTGTGTATTGCGCCCTGCCCGGTGGACTGCATTTATGTCGTGCCGGTAAAACGCAGCCTCAATCACTGGAAGTGGCCCCAGCCTGAGACCGAATTGGAAAAACCGGAGGCAGGCAAATCATGAAACGCCAGCTCAGGCATTTCTACGGTGGACTGCATCTGCCCGATCATAAAAAGATCTCCATGCAGGAACTTATTCATGAAGCGGCCATTCCACCCGTACTGACCCTACCCCTGCAACAACATATTGGTGAACCGGCTGAAACTCTGGTCAAGGTTGGTGATCGTGTGCTTAAGGGCCAGATGCTCGCCGAGGCGAAAAGCTTTGTCAGCGCCCCCGTGCATGCCACCACCTCCGGTCGCATCAGCGCTATCGAAAATCGCCCGGTGCCGCATCCTTCCGGACTCGATGCACTCTGTATCGTACTCGAAGCCGATGGCAAGGATGAAGCTATCGATATGCAGGCCCATGATTATCATGCTATGGAACCTGCTGAGCTACGGCATCTACTGCGCGATGCAGGTATTGTCGGCCTCGGTGGTGCGGGTTTCCCCAGTTTCATCAAACTCAACCCGGGGCCGGGCAACCGGGTCAAAACGCTACTGCTCAACGGCGCGGAGTGCGAACCCTATATCACCTGCGATGCCATGCTTATGCAACAACGGCCGCATGAGATCATCAAGGGTCTGTTAGTCATGAAACAGGCCCTGCAAGCCGAACACTGTATCATCGCCGTAGAAGACAATAAGCGCCTCGCGCATACCATGCTGGTCAATGCGCTGGAAGAACACGAACCTCACGAGATTGAAATTGTTCAGGTGCCAACCCTCTACCCAACCGGCGGAGAAAAACA
>JAADGZ010000296.1 GCA_013152045.1 Gammaproteobacteria bacterium | reverse complement strand
GCGCCAGCGACGCCAAACTTGTCGTCAGAAGCGCAACCAGTGCAGTCCAGTGCCTATGTTCGTTACTATCTGCAGAATCAGCCACTGGCGATGCAGTCGCCAGATAAAAATTCGGCCTTGGCCAGTGGTCGATTCACAGTTCCTGACGAATTATCGTTTGATCCGGCTGCCTACGATGTGGCCAATGCCAATCTGTTTTCAAGCTATCGGGATCCTGCCGAATATGCCTATGCAGGACTTGAGATGCAGGCGGATTTGAACATAATCGAAGGGGGAAAATATGAATTTGTGATCTACCCGCGCCCGGCCCGCGATGGTGGCACCAATGTTGTTACGCGTCTTAGTCTGCGTTTATCGATAGGCAAGCAGCAGCTTGTCTCATTTCAGAACGCGAGCAGCTGGCGGCCGCGGCGAAGCAGCATATCATTGAGTCCAGGTCGTTACCGGTTACATCTATGGGCGGTAGCGTCCTCGGATGGCTTTGGACCTACCCCGACAGATTCCCGTTTGCGCCTGGCCCTGAAAGGACCGCGCGATGTATCGCCGCGATCTTTATATGGGTTGCAGGCACCGTCGGTGCCGGAATAAGGATTAAATCAGCATCTGCGCTGTAGGCTTAGTTGTTTAAATGCTGCGGTTCAGGCCGTTCGTGCCCAGCTTCCTTCAGTCTATCGATGTATTCCTGCCAGCGCGCTTCATAGTTTTTGCCCAGGCTGTAGAGGGTATCCCAGGAATAAAGGCCAGTATCATGGTTATCATCGAAGAACAGTTGCACCGCGTAATTACCGACCTGTTCGATTTTGGTGATATTCACATCCTGTTTGCCAATCTGCAGCACTTCCTGGCCGGGACCGTGGCCCTGAACTTCGGCGGAAGGCGAGAAGACGCGCAGGTATTCAGTAGGTAGGTTGAAATGGCTGCCATCGTTAAAACTTATCTCCAGTATGTGCGAGACCTTGTGAAAATTAATATCAGTAGGTTTAGGCGTATCAGACATGTTTTATCTCTCTAAAAGTCAGGTACAGGAGGAAAGATACAAGATAAAAGGAAGGCGCCATTTGTATCTTGTATCTTTTCTCCGGTTTTACAATATATAACGGCTCAGATCTTCATCCTTGGCCAGTTCGCCGAGGTTTTTATTCACATACTCGGCGTCGATTTGAATTTGTTCCCCGGACATATCCGGAGCGCGGAAAGAGATATCTTCCAGCAGGCGTTCGATAATGGTGTGCAGGCGACGTGCGCCGATATTCTCGGTTTTTTCATTGACCTGCCAGGCAATATCGGCCATACGTTTGACGCCGTCTTCGCTGAATTCGATGCTGACTCCTTCGGTTTGCATCAGCGCACTGTACTGCATGGTCAGTGATGCATCGGGTTCAGTCAGAATACGGACGAAGTCTTCGGCGCTCAAGGCTTCCAGCTCGACCCGGATGGGGAAGCGACCCTGCAGCTCGGGAATCAAATCGGACGGTTTGGCAACATGGAAGGCACCGGAAGCGATGAACAGGATGTGATCGGTTTTGATCATACCGTGCTTGGTCGTGACAGTAGAGCCTTCCACCAGTGGCAGTAGATCGCGCTGCACGCCTTCGCGGGAAACATCGGCACCGCCGCTAGACTCGCCACGTTTGGCTATTTTGTCCATTTCATCCAGAAACACGATGCCGTTCTGTTCGACATTAATCCGCGCCTGTTCTTTGATATCTACGTTATCAATCAGTTTTGCGGCTTCTTCCTCCACCAGATGTTTGATGGCCTGGCGAATGGGCAGTTTGCGCTGGGTGGAGCGGGTGTTGCCCATATTCTGGAACATGCCCTGCAACTGGCTGGTCATTTCTTCCATGCCGGGCGGGGCCATAATCTCCACGCCGACGGACGGCGCGTTGAGTTCGATTTCGATTTCCTTGTCATCCAGATCGCCTTCGCGCAGTTTCTTGCGAAACTTCTGCCGGGTGGTACTTTCCTTATCTTCGGCAGGTGTTTCGTCGTCGAGATTAAAACTGCGTGCCGGCGGTAGGAGAATATCCAGAATGCGCTCTTCGGCGGCGTCCTCAGCCCGGTGCTGAACTTTTTCCATCGCCTGTTCACGGGTCATTTTAAAGGAAATGTCGGCAAGATCGCGAATAATAGAGTCCACATCACGACCAACATAGCCGACTTCGGTAAACTTGGTGGCCTCGACCTTAAGGAAGGGCGCGTTAGCCAGCCTGGCCAGACGGCGAGCAATTTCTGTTTTACCCACCCCGGTGGGGCCGATCATGAGGATATTCTTGGGGGTGATTTCGTTACGCAGGTCTTCATCCACCTGGCTGCGTCGCCAGCGGTTGCGCAGGGCAATGGCAACGGCGCGTTTGGCGCTGGCCTGGCCAACGATATGTTTATCCAGCTCCTGAACGATTTCTCGGGGCGTCATTTGTGACATAGGTAATCGATTTCCTGGGGGGGTAGTTAGAGTTCTTCAAATACCAGATTGTGATTAGTATAGATGCAGACATCGGCAGCAATATTCAAGGCCTTCTCGGTAATTTCCCGACGCTGAGCTCAGTATTTTCCAGCAGGGCGCGGGCGGCGCTTTGTGCGAAGGGGCCGCCGGAGCCGATGGCCATCAGGCTTTGTTCCGGTTCGATAACGTCGCCGTTGCCGGAAATAATCAATGATGCCTCCGAATCGGCTACGGCCAACAGGGCCTCCAGACGGCGCAGGGTGCGGTCGGTGCGCCAGTCTTTGGCCATTTCTACCGCTGCGCGCACCAGTTTGCCGGAGTGTTTTTCCAGTTTGTTTTCGAAATATTCAAACAGGGTAAAAGCATCGGCGGTGCCACCGGCAAAGCCAGCGATGACTTTGTCGTGATACAGGCGGCGTACTTTGCGGGCATTGCCTTTCATTACCGTGTTGCCGAGTGTGACCTGGCCATCGGCGCCGATGACCACATGATCACCTCGACGAACGGAAAGGACGGTAGTGCCTCGATATTGATCCACGTAGTTCTCCTGAACATTAGAATTTGGTGCTGGATTGTACCGCAAAGCTGCAGAATAGAAAAAAGGACAGAAAAAATTACATATTGTCGGGCTAATCAGCAGCTCGTTGTTCTACCGCGTGCAGCAGGGCCTGGTTGTGTTTTTCAATCGACGCAATAAAGCGTTCCAGGCCTTTTTGTTTGATTTCACTGGCAAAACTGGTGCGGTAGGTGCTGATGATGCTGATCCCGGCCACGGCGACATCATAACCCCGCCAGCCTTTTCGGCTGTTACGCATGCGATAGCTCACGGCGACTTTTTCACCCTTGGGGGGATGTACTTCGGCATGTACGGTGAGCCGTTTCTGTTGCAGGGATTCGCGCAGAGGCAGGAAGGTAATGAAGTTGGAATTGATTTTATGATCGGACAGATATTCAGCCAGTGCCGATGAATAGAAGCGTACAAGCAGGTTGCGGAAGGCATGGATAAAGCGCAGTTTCTGTTTTTTGCTGGCCTGTCGCCAGTACTTGCCCAGCACCATGCGTGAGGAGGTGATAATGTCGATATGCGGCAACAGGATGTTTTCAATCAGAGAATAGAGAACCCGGTGATCCTGCTGAATCGCCTGATGTCGATCTTGTAGCGCGTGGATCATGTCCTGGGTGGTCGCTTCCAGCATTTTGTCGGGTGGCGTGCTGGCGAAGGTAAATTGTGGCAGCAGACTTAACAGCAGTAAAAGTGCGAGGGCGTGAATACGTGGCAGGGATTTTTTTGACATGGGGTAGACCGTTTATTTCATTTATCAATTAAAGTATGCTGCGACTATGCTCTGATTTTAGTCTATCTATCTGATAAATCGTTGTCTTTTTTTGTAGGAGTAAATACCTTGACTGCAGCCGACACCAGCCGGGGCCAGTTTTCCCGGGTCCGCATGCGGCGCATGCGCCATGATGAATTTTCCCGGCGTTTGATGCGCGAATCCCGTCTCAGTGTGGATGATCTTATTTATCCCCTATTTGTGCTCGAAGGCCAAAAGCAGCGCGAAGCGATATCCTCCATGCCGGGCGTGGAGCGGATCAGCATCGATGAATTATTGATCGAGGCCGAACAGCTGGTAGCGTTAGGCGTGCCGGCGGTGGCCCTGTTTCCGGTTACCCCGGCGGAAGTGAAAACAGAAGATGCACGCGAAGCCTTTAATCCGGTAGGCCTGGCGCAGCGTGCGGTACGGGCGCTGAAAGAAAGTTTCCCCGAACTGGGCGTGATTACCGATGTGGCGCTGGACCCGTTCACCACCCACGGCCAGGATGGTCTGATTGATGAATCCGGTTATGTGTTGAATGACGAAACGGTAGATGTGCTGGTAAAACAGGCGCTGTCCCATGCCGAAGCCGGTGCCGATGTGGTTGCGCCGTCGGACATGATGGATGGTCGCATTGGCCGTATTCGTGACGCGTTGGAAGCCGCCGGACATATCCATACTCGCATTCTGGCGTACTCGGCCAAATATGCCTCCAGTTTTTACGGACCCTTCCGCGATGCCGTTGGCTCGGCGGCCAACCTCGGCGGTGGCAACAAGTATAGCTACCAGATGGATCCGGCCAATAGTGATGAAGCCCTGTGGGAAGTCGGTCTGGATCTGGAGGAAGGCGCAGACATGATCATGGTCAAACCGGGCATGCCCTATCTCGATATCGTGCGGCGGGTGAAAGATCAGTATGCCGCCCCCACCTACGCCTATCAGGTCAGCGGCGAATACGCCATGCTCATGGCCGCCGCGCAGAATGGCTGGCTGGATGAGAAAGCCGTGATCATGGAATCCTTATTGGCCTTCAAGCGCGCTGGTGCAGA
>JAADGZ010000035.1 GCA_013152045.1 Gammaproteobacteria bacterium | reverse complement strand
TGAGAAAATATTAAGGTTTCATTATATTTAAAAGTGTAAAGTTTTTATAAGAACCAGCTCCTTTCAGGGAAGTATTTTCTAGATTTCTTTACATTTTTTGCGGACATCAGAAGACTCAACAACCACCCGTTAAAGCTGGTAGGTTGCTATTTTAGTATTACGGATCGAAAGTCTTTAGTCTTCGGTTCTGAAATTATCAATCTTTGGCTCAAAATGATGCTCCAAATATTCTTTTATCATCTCGCCCATTAGCAAAGCACTTGATATTTTACTTGGTCGTGGAAAAGGGTATCGACGTTGAGCGCATTCTTTATGAATACAGTGATAGTAATCCTAAGTGGCTGCTATGGAACGATTTATCTCAATTCCCGTAAATGCTGCTGGCGCTAAACAGCTATCTATTATGGCGGAATCAGTGAGTATCAAACTCATCCAGATGGGACTTTTGGGGTGGCAAAATCACCCTGATTTTATCTGTTAAATTATATTTGACTAAAACGGTTGGTTTTTATATTATATCCGCACACTTTACAATTGATATCTCGACTGATTTTAAATCAAACAAACAAGGAGATTTTTCTCATGACTCACGAACTGCCTGCATTACCTTATGCTCAGGATGCATTGGAACCACATATTTCTGCTGAAACACTGGAATACCATTATGGTAAACATCATCAGACCTATGTCACCAACCTGAACAATCTGATCAAGGGCACAGATTTTGAAAACGCCTCGCTTGAAGACATTATCATGAAGGCCGAAGGCGGCCTGTTCAACAATGCCGCTCAAGTCTGGAATCACACATTCTACTGGAACGGCATGAATCCCAACGGCGGCGGCGAACCTGCCGGTACCCTGGCCGATGCCATCAATAGCACATTTGGTTCTTTTGCCGATTTCAAACAAAAGTTTGCTACTTCCTGCGCCACCAACTTCGGCTCCGGCTGGACCTGGTTGGTAAAAAACAGCGACGGTAAACTGGAGATCGTCAATACCAGCAACGCCGCCAATCCTATGACCGACAGTCAAACTCCTCTGTTGACCTGCGACGTCTGGGAACACGCCTATTACATCGACTACCGCAATGCGCGGCCCAAATACGTAGAAAGTTACTGGAACTTGGTCAACTGGGATTTTGTTGCCAAAAACTTCGGCTAGNNNCATCCGACCAACCCCCTCTCCCCCTCGGGGAGAGGGCTGGGGAGAGGGGGAAGAATACTGACCCCTACCCCCGACTATTTTTTTAATACCCCCATTACCCCAGCCGAATTTGCTCAGCACCGCAGAAACCGCTAAAATTCTGCGTTTGCAGCGGTCTCCAAAAGAGACTGCTTTTTTGTTTTCACTATAAAGAACCTGCTATGAATACGCATCTGATGCAGAATTATGCCCCGTTACCAGTCACTTTTAAAAAGGGTGAAGGTGCCTGGCTTTGGGATGACAGCGGTCGAAAATATCTCGATGCCCTGAGCGGCGTCGCAGTCTGCGGACTGGGCCATGCACATCCGGCTGTGGCCGAGGCTATCTGCAGCCAGGCTCGAACCCTGGTACATACATCCAACTGGTACCACATCGAACATCAGGAAAGTCTGGCGCAAAAACTGACTGCACTGGCAGGCATGGAACGCGCATTTTTCTGCAATTCCGGCGCGGAAGCCAACGAGGCGGCAATCAAACTCGCACGCCTCTACGGGCATCAGAAAGATATCAACAACCCGACCATTATTGCCATGAAAGGCAGCTTCCACGGGCGCACGATGGCAACTCTCAGCGCCACCGGCAGCCGCAAGGTGCAAGCCGGTTTCGAACCGCTGGTAAAAGGCTTCGTACGCGCACCTTATGATGATCTGGAAGCCCTGGAAGCCATCGCCCAGAATAACCACGATGTAGTGGCCGTGCTGGTGGAACCCATCATCGGCGAAGGTGGCATCCAGATACCCTCTGATGATTACCTGCCCGGCATTCGCAAACTCTGCGACGACAACGGCTGGCTGATGATCCTCGATGAAATCCAGACCGGTATCGGTCGTACCGGCGAATGGTTCGCCTTCCAGCACAGCGCGATCTCACCCGACATCATTACCCTGGCCAAAGGCCTGGGCAACGGCGTGCCCATCGGCGCCTGTCTAGCCAAAGGCACTGCAGCCGAACTGTTTCAACCCGGCCATCACGGCAGCACCTATGGCGGCAATCCGCTAGTCTGCGCCGCCGCCCTGGCCGTGCTCGCCACGATTGAAAAAGAACAGCTGAACGCACGCGTCAGGCGGCTGGGCAATACCATGCTGGCTGATTTCAAAACCGCGCTGGCCGATGTGCAGGGCATTGTCGATATCCGCGGTTGCGGCCTGATGCTGGCCATCGAACTCGATCGCCCCTGTGGCGAACTTCTTCAGCAGGCACTGGAAGCAGGCCTGTTGCTGAATGTCACTGCCGGCAATATCGTACGCCTGCTGCCACCATTGATTATCAGCGATGAAGAAGCCGGGAAAATCACGACTATCACCAGTGATCTAATCAAAAACTTTCTCAGCACCACGCCCGCGTAAATCACGCGAGGGGTTTTTTATGACTCAACATTTCCTTACTCTTCTGGACATCGATCAAAGCGATCTAAACAGATTAATTCAGCGCGCCATCGAACTAAAAACCATGCATAAGGCCGGCGAAGTCTACCGCCCCTTTGCCGGTCGCGTTCTGGGCATGATTTTCGACAAGGCCTCTACCCGTACACGCGTTTCTTTCGAATCGGCGATGGCACATTTCGGCGGTCACGCTATTTTTCTGTCCCCCCGCGACACTCAGTTGGGACGCGGCGAACCGGTGGAAGACAGCGCCCGGGTGCTCTCCAGCATGGTCGATGCCATCATGATCCGCACCTTCTCCCATGATCTGGTTGAACGTTTTGCTGAAAACTCCAGCGTCCCCGTGATCAACGCCCTCACCGATCACTGTCACCCCTGTCAGTTGCTGGCCGACGTACAGGCCTATACCGAACAACGCGGCGATATTGCCGGACGTACGGTAGCCTGGATCGGCGACGGCAATAATATGTGCCATTCCTATATTAATGCCGCCATACGCTTCGATTTTAAACTGAACATCGCCACCCCGCCGGGCTATGAACCGGATGCCGCCATTGTCGCCGCTGCCAGTGATCGAATCAGCCTCTCGCATTCACCGCAGGAGGCCGCCAGCGGCGCGGATTTGATCGCCACCGATGTCTGGGCCAGCATGGGCCAGGAAGAAGAGCAGAAAAAACGCGTACAGGACTTTGCCGGTTATGAAGTCAACCAGACACTGATGAACAGCGCTCACCACGATGCGCTGTTCACCCACTGCCTGCCCGCCCATCGCGGCGAGGAAGTCAGTGCCGAGGTGATTGACGGACCGCAAAGCATCACCTGGATAGCCGCCGAAAATCGTCTGCACAGTCAGAAAGCACTGCTGGAATATTTGCTGAAATAAATGCCTGCGTAGGGTGGGCACGTTTTTTATGCCCACGCGGAGAATGATTGTATTGATATCTCAATCGCTTCGACAAATTTATTTTTGTATCTTACCTGCCTCGATTTTATATTTTTTATGTTAACGCGTGGGCACAAAAAACGTGCCCACCCTACCGGGTTATAAATAACGCAAAGATCGCAGAGTCGCAAAGGCGCAGAGTTTTATAGAAAAATATACATGAGACTCTCCGCGCCTCAGCGTCTTTGCGCCCTCTGC
>JAADGZ010000065.1 GCA_013152045.1 Gammaproteobacteria bacterium | reverse complement strand
ATAACTTTGGATACCACACCGGCACCGACAGTACGTCCGCCTTCACGAATCGCAAAGCGTAAGCCTTCTTCCATCGCAATCGGTGCGATTAGCGATACCGTCATTTTCACGTTATCGCCCGGCATCACCATCTCAACCCCTTCCGGTAAATCACAGGCGCCCGTGACGTCGGTGGTACGGAAGTAAAACTGTGGACGGTAGTTGCTGAAAAACGGCGTGTGACGGCCACCTTCATCTTTACTCAACACATAGACTTCACATTCAAATTTGGTATGCGGGGTAATCGAACCCGGCTTCGCCAGCACCTGACCACGCTCAACTTCTTCGCGCTTGGTGCCACGCAGCAGTACGCCAACGTTATCACCCGCCTGACCCTGGTCCAGCAGTTTGCGGAACATTTCCACACCGGTACAGGTGGTAGTGACCGTATCTTTAATGCCGACGATTTCAATTTCTTCGCCAACCTTAATCACGCCACGTTCAATTCGTCCGGTTACCACCGTGCCGCGACCTGAAATCGAGAACACGTCTTCTACTGGCATCAGGAAGTCACCATCAATGGCTCGTTCCGGCTCCGGAATGTAATCATCCATCGCCTCAACCAGTTTGACGACCGACGGTACGCCAATATCCGAAGTATCGCCTTCCAGCGCCTTCAATGCGGAGCCGGTAATAATCGGTGTGTCGTCACCCGGGAAGTCATAGGAATCCAGCAATTCGCGGATTTCCATTTCAACCAGTTCCAACAGCTCTTCGTCGTCAACCATGTCCGCCTTGTTCATGTAAACAAGGATATACGGCACGCCAACCTGACGACTCAGCAGAATGTGCTCACGCGTCTGTGGCATCGGGCCATCCGCTGCACTCACGACCAGAATCGCGCCGTCCATCTGCGCCGCACCCGTAATCATGTTCTTGACATAATCAGCATGGCCGGGGCAATCCACATGCGCGTAATGACGCTTGTCACTTTCATATTCAACATGCGCCGTCGCAATCGTGATGCCGCGCGCACGTTCTTCCGGGGCGCTATCAATATTTGCGTAATCTTTGAATTCTCCACCGTGCATCTCCGCCATCACTTTCGTGATCGCCGCTGTCAGGGTGGTCTTTCCATGATCAACGTGGCCAATCGTGCCTACGTTCACATGGGGTTTTGTTCGTTCAAATTTTTCCTTGGACACCGCGTTACCCTCTTAATCTCAAATTCTAATGTCTATGATACTTTCTTGATGACTTCATCTGCGATACTCGCAGGTGCTTCTGCATATTTCTCAAATTCCATGCTGTAGGTTGCACGACCCTGCGTTGCCGAGCGCAGGTCAGTGGCATAACCAAACATTTCAGCCAGTGGAACTTCGGCTTTGATACTTTTGCCGGATGGAAGATCTTCCATGCCCTGAACAATGCCTCGGCGGCGGTTAAGGTCGCCCATCACATCGCCCATATAATTTTCCGGGGTCACCACCTCGACTTTCATTACTGGCTCAAGCAGTGCCGGGCCAGCTTTCCTGGCACCTTCCCTAAAACCCATCGAACCGGCAATCTTAAACGCCATTTCTGAAGAGTCCACTTCGTGGTAGGAACCGTCATACAGGGTTACCTTGACATCAACTACCGGGAAGCCGGCAATTACGCCGTTTTCCATCTGCTGCTGAATACCTTTATCAACTGCAGGAATATATTCTTTAGGCACCGCACCGCCGACAATTTCATTCACAAATTCATAGCCCGTACCAGCAGGTTGTGGTTGCAAACGCAGACGCACATGACCGTACTGACCACGACCGCCCGACTGGCGGACAAATTTGCCTTCGGCTTCAACCGAGTTGCGAATGGTTTCACGATACGCTACCTGGGGCGCACCGACATTGGCATCGACGCCAAACTCACGCTTCATGCGATCAACGATAATGTCCAGATGCAGCTCGCCCATACCAGAAATAATCGTCTGCCCCGACTCTTCGTCGGTATGCACACGAAATGACGGATCTTCCTGCGCCAGCTTGGACAGGGCAACCCCCATCTTTTCCTGATCCGGTTTGGTCCGTGGTTCTATGGCAACGGAAATAACCGGCTCTGGAAATTCCATGCGTTCCAGGATAATCACATTATCCATGTCACACAGGGTATCGCCAGTGGTGACATCTTTCAGGCCCACGGCAGCGGCAATGTCACCCGCGCAAACTTCTTTAATTTCTTCACGACTGTTGGCGTGCATCTGCACGATGCGGCCAATCCGTTCTTTCTTACCGCGCACTGAATTGTAAACAAAATTTCCTGATTCCAGTACGCCGGAATAGACCCGGAAAAAAGTCAACGTACCGACAAAAGGATCGGTAGCGATCTTGAATGCCAACGCGGCGAAAGGCTCATCGTCCGTAGCATGACGCTCGGCTTCGGTCTCCTTACCGTCATCCAGTACGCCCATAATAGCGGGCACATCCAACGGCGACGGCATTAGCTCGACCACCGCATCCAACATCGCCTGCACACCTTTATTCTTAAAGGCACTGCCGCACAGGCAGGGAATAATTTCGTTGTTCAGGGTGCGTATGCGCAAGCCCTGTTTAATTTCATCTTCGGACAAATCGCCTTCATTGAGGTATTTGTCCATCAGTTCGTCGCTGGCTTCAGCGGCGGCTTCCACCATTTGTTCGCGCAGCTCAACACACTGCGCCTGCAATGTTTCTGGAATCTCGCGCGCTTCATAGGTCACGCCTATATCAGCCTCATTCCAGTAAATGGCCTGCATGCGCACCAGGTCAACCAGACCTTCGAAATTCTCTTCACTGCCGATATTCATCTGAATCGGCACGGCATTGGCACCCAGGCGATCTTTAATCTGTTCAACCACACGCAAAAAATTTGCCCCAGCGCGATCCATCTTGTTGACGAAGGCCATGCGCGGAACGCCGTATTTGTCGGCCTGACGCCAGACCGTTTCAGACTGCGGCTCTACCCCGCCGACGGCACAAAAAACAGCACAGGCACCATCGAGTACGCGCAAAGAACGTTCAACTTCAATGGTAAAATCAACGTGTCCAGGCGTATCAATTATATTGATGCGGTGTTGAGGAAACTGTTTGTCCATCCCCTGCCAGAAACAGGTGGTCGCTGCTGAAGTAATGGTAATGCCACGCTCCTGCTCCTGTTCCATCCAGTCCATCGTCGCGGCGCCATCATGCACTTCACCGATCTTGTGCGAGATACCGGTGTAATACAAAATACGCTCAGTCGTCGTCGTTTTACCGGCATCAATGTGAGCCATGATGCCGATATTACGATAGCGTTCGATGGGGGTTTGGCGTGCCACGTTGCTTCAGCCCGATTAGGGGTCATTCTCCTCAAAACAAGTAATTCGTTTAACTTACCAGCGATAATGTGCAAAGGCTTTATTGGCCTCCGCCATGCGGTGTGTATCTTCACGCTTCTTCACCGCACTGCCGCGGTTCTCGGAAGCATCCATGATTTCACCCGCCAGGCGCGCACCCATGCCTTTTTCGCTACGTTTGCGCGCGGCGTCTACCAACCAGCGCATAGCCAATGTGTTGCGGCGGCTAGGACGAACTTCGACCGGCACCTGATAGGTAGCGCCACCGACTCTGCGGGATTTCACTTCCACGATGGGGCGCACATTTTCCAGTGCTTTTTCAAAGGCTTCAACGCCATCTTCTGTCTTGCGACGCTCAGCCACTGAATCCAGTGCGCCATAGACAATCTTTTCTGCGACAGACTTTTTGCCGCTCAGCATCAGAATATTGATGAACTTTGCAATCACCGTCGATTTGAACTTCGGATCCGGCAAGATTTCTCTCTTTGCTGCTACACGCCTTCTAGCCATTTATCTATTCCTGATTTCTCAATGTGACTGAAACGATGGGTTCCAGTAATGATTTCGCTGCTTACGATTTAGGTCGCTTGGCGCCATACTTCGAACGCCCTTTACGACGGTCGCTGACACCCGAGGTATCCAGCGAACCACGCACGGTGTGATAACGCACACCTGGTAAATCCTTGACACGACCGCCGCGAATCAGCACTACCGAGTGCTCCTGCAGGTTATGTCCTTCACCGCCGATATAGGTCGTCACTTCAAAACCATTGGTCAGGCGTACACGAGCAACCTTACGCATAGCCGAGTTTGGTTTTTTCGGGGTGGTGGTGTACACGCGAGTGCACACGCCGCGTTTCTGCGGGCAGGCCTCAAGCGCTGGAACGTTGCTCTTTTCCAGTTTGCGCTTGCGCGGCTTGCGTACCAATTGGTTAATTGTGGCCATAATTCGTTTAACTCCAGAAAATAAACGACAGGCTCGAGCCTCAAATCAATATCAAGGGCCGACCTGTCGTAAGGCGCGAGATTTTAGTGAATCTTGAGGGATTCTGCAACCATATCCCTGCGAAAAAGCGGATCTTTTTCCTACAAAGCGAAGAAAAGTGGCCAATAACAGATTTAAGCCCTGGGATTACACCGAATTCTCAATATTTATATAAAAAAGCTGGCACCTTCCGGAGCCAGCTTTTATTACTACTTTGAGCATCTGACCGAGCCAGACTTCAGATTTACAAACAAATCAACTTGATTCGCTGGATTCTGTACTGGCTTCCGAATTAGCTATCGCTGACTGGATTTCTGAATCCAGCATTTCGTTCGCCGTCTCCACCAGCATTTCAGCCGGAGCCATCATCTCTGCCCGTTTACGACGACGTTCAGCATGATAGGCCTGCCCAGTACCCGATGGAATCAGGCGGCCGACTATGACATTCTCCTTCAGTCCACGCAGATCATCGACCTTGCCGCTCACTGCCGCTTCGGTTAACACGCGGGTGGTTTCCTGGAAGGACGCTGCCGAAACGAAGGATTCCGTGGCCAGTGAGGCCTTGGTGATACCCAGTAACATTTCGTTAAGCAGGGCGGGCTGTTTACCCGCCGCCTTGAGACGATCATTTTCTTCCAACAAGCGCGCACGATCGACCTGTTCGCCCTTAAGGAAGGAGCTATCGCCGGGGTGATTGATTTCAATCTTGCGCAACATCTGCCGAACGATGACCTCAATGTGCTTGTCATTGATTTTCACACCCTGCAGGCGATACACGTCCTGCACTTCCTTGACAATGTAACGCGCCAGTTTTTCCACCCCGAGCAGACGCAGAATATCGTGCGGATTCGGTTCGCCCTCAGCAATTACTTCGCCCTTGGCCACCTGCTCACCTTCGAAGGTGGTGACATGCCGCCATTTGGGAATCAGGGTTTCGTACACTTCGCCCTCGGTCGGGGTTATCACCAGCCGCTGCTTGCCCTTGGTTTCCTTGCCGAAACTGACCACACCGCTGATTTCCGCGAGAATGGAGGGTTCCTTCGGCTTGCGTGCTTCGAACAGATCCGCCACCCGTGGCAGACCACCGGTGATATCGCGAGTCTTGGAGGATTCCTGCGGAATACGTGCAACCGCGTCACCCACGCCCACCTTGTCACCATCTTTGAGGCCAATAATCGCGCCTGCAGGCAGATTGTAGTTGGCCGGAATGTCGGTGCCGGTGATTTTCAGATCGCTACCGTCTTCGGCAACCAGTTTCACTATCGGTCGCAGATCTTTGGCGGCCGTTCCACGCTGTTTGGGATCGGTCACTTCCAAACTGGTGAGACCGGTGACTTCATCCACCTTGGTCTGCACCGTGACACCTTCAACGATATCGATAAATTTCACAATACCGGCTTCTTCCGTGATAATCGGATGGGTATGTGGATCCCAACTGGCGAGAATCTGACCAGCTTCACAAGGATCACCGTCATTCGCGGTAATCACCGCGCCATAAGGCACTTTGTAACGTTCGCGCTCACGTCCGCGTTCATCCAGTACGGTAATTTCACCGGAGCGGGACACCGCCACGTTATTACCAGAAATATGCTGCACGGTCTTCATGTTATGCAGGCGCACCGTACCGGTACTCTTGATTTCGATATTATTGGCAGCCGCCGCTCGACTCGCGGCACCACCGATGTGAAAGGTACGCATGGTCAGCTGGGTACCCGGCTCACCGATACTCTGGGCGGCGATAACACCGACCGACTCACCCTGGTTGACCCGATGTCCACGGGCCAGATCGCGGCCATAACAGGCCGAACAAACACCGTAATGATTTTCACAGGTGATCGCCGAACGCACCAGCATGTGATCCACCCCCATACCATCTAGCTGGGCAACCCATTTTTCGTCCATCAGGGTACCCGCTTCAATCAGCACTTCATCGCTGTCAGGTGAAATTACGTCGCGCGCGACGACCCGGCCCAGCACGCGTTCACTCAGCGGCTCAACCACATCGCCGCCTTCGATCAGACTAGCCAGCAGCAGACCGTTATCGGTGCCACAGTCTTCCCCAGAAACCGCCAGATCCTGCGACACATCCACCAGACGGCGGGTAAGATAACCGGAGTTAGCCGTTTTCAGTGCGGTATCGGCCAGACCTTTACGCGCACCGTGAGTGGAAATAAAGTATTGCAGAACCGACAAGCCTTCGCGGAAGTTGGCGGTGATCGGCGTTTCAATAATCGAACCGTCCGGCTTGGCCATCAGGCCACGCATGCCCGCCAACTGTCGAATCTGCGCGGCGGAACCACGCGCGCCGGAGTCGGCCATCATGTAAACCGAGTTGAAGGATTTCTGCTTGACCTCGTTGCCGTCTTTGTCGATAACAGTTTCGGTACCCAGCATATCCATCATGGCGTTAGCAACCTGATCATTGGTACGCGACCAGATGTCTACCACCTTGTTGTAACGTTCACCCATGGTCACCAGACCCGAGGTGTACTGTTCCTGAATTTCATGCACCTCAGCTTCCGCGGCGGCCAGAATGGTGGCTTTTTCATCCGGAATAATCATATCCTCGATACCGAAGGAAACCCCGGCGCGAGTCGAATAAGCAAAGCCCATGTACATCAGTTGATCTGCAAAAATAACCGTATCTTTGAGACCATTTTTTCGATAACAAACATTAATCAGACTGGAGATCGCTTTCTTCTTCATATCCTGATTAATGGTGTCAAAAGGAATGCCGTCGGGGACGATATCCCAGAGCAGGGCGCGCCCGGCGGTGGTGTCCTTGATATAGGTATTCTCGCTACGAACACCATCCTCATCAATCAGGACTTCTCTAATCCGCACTTTGACTTTCGCTTGCAGGGCCACAAAACCTGTGTTGTAGGCACGATGCACTTCTTTAACGTCACGGAAGACCATGCCTTCGCCTTTGGCATTGATCGATTCGCGAGTCATGTAATACAAGCCCAGCACCACGTCCTGCGAAGGCACGATGATGGGTTCGCCGTTGGCCGGTGAAAGAATATTATTGGTAGACATCATCAGGGTGCGCGCTTCCAGCTGCGCTTCAATAGACAGCGGCACATGCACGGCCATCTGATCGCCATCGAAATCGGCGTTGAAGGCGGTACACACCAGCGGATGCAACTGAATGGCCTTGCCTTCTATCAGGGTCGGTTCGAAAGCCTGAATGCCCAGACGATGCAGGGTCGGCGCGCGGTTAAGCATGACCGGATGTTCGCGGATGACTTCTTCGAGAATATCCCAAACTTCCGAGCCTTCCTGCTCGACCATTTTCTTGGCGGCTTTAATAGTCGTCGCCAGGCCACGCAATTCCAGCTTGCTGAAAATGAAAGGCTTGAACAGTTCCAGCGCCATTTTCTTTGGCAGACCACACTGGTGCAGTTTCAGTGTCGGCCCCACCACGATCACAGAACGACCGGAGTAATCCACACGTTTGCCCAGCAGGTTCTGACGGAAACGACCCTGCTTGCCCTTGATCATGTCGGCCAGGGATTTCAGTGGACGCTTGTTCGAACCGGTAATGGCGCGACCGCGACGGCCGTTATCGAGCAGCGCATCGACTGATTCCTGCAGCATGCGCTTTTCGTTGCGCACAATAATATCCGGCGCATTCAGATCCAGCAGGCGACGCAGACGGTTGTTACGGTTGATCACCCGGCGATAAAGATCGTTGAGATCGGAAGTGGCAAAACGACCGCCTTCCAACGGCACCAGCGGCCGCAGTTCCGGCGGCAATACCGGCAACACGGTCATCACCATCCACTCGGGTTTGTTGCCGGAAGCCATGAAGCCTTCCAGTAACTTCAGACGTTTGCCAAGTTTTTTCAGTTTAGTTTCGGACTTGGTGGCACCCATGGCCTCTTTGACTTCTTCACAGGCTTTGGCCAGATTCAGCGAACTCAGCAAAATCTGAATCGCCTCGGCACCCATGCGTGCATCGAACTCATCGCCATATTCTTCAATGGCTTCGAGATAGGTCTCATCGGTCAGTAACTGACCGCGTTCGAGTTCGGTCATACCGGGATCGACAATCACAAAGGCTTCAAAATACAACACCCGCTCGATATCACGCAGGGTCATATCCAGAATCAGACCCATGCGCGAAGGCAGTGATTTGAGGAACCAGATATGCGCGACCGGGCTAGCCAGTTCAATATGGCCCATACGTTCGCGACGAACCTTGGCCAAGGTGACTTCAATGCCACATTTTTCACAGATCACACCGCGATGCTTGAGACGCTTGTATTTACCACACAGGCATTCGTAATCCTTCACGGGGCCAAAAATTTTGGCGCAGAACAGGCCGTCACGCTCCGGCTTGAAGGTACGGTAGTTAATGGTCTCTGGCTTTTTAACTTCACCATAGGACCAGGAACGAATTTTCTGTGGTGAGGCAAGACCGATACGAATCGCATCGAAATCTTCCAATTGTGTCTGCTGCTTGAGGATCTTGAGAAGATCTTTCACGTTGTCACTCCTAAGTTCAAGTGGCGAGTGGCGAGTAGCTGGTGGCGAGGATTAAAATTCGGACCTCGCTACCAGCTACTAGCTACTAGCTACTCTTAGTCTTGTTGTTCCAGTTCGATATCGATACCCAGCGAACGAATTTCCTTCAACAATACATTGAAGGACTCCGGCATGCCGGCTTCCATCTGATGGTTGCCATCGACGATGTTCTTGTACATCTTGGTACGTCCGTTGACGTCATCCGATTTCACCGTCAGCATTTCCTGCAGGGTATAGGCTGCACCATAAGCTTCCAGCGCCCAGACTTCCATTTCACCGAAGCGCTGACCACCGAATTGCGCCTTGCCGCCCAGTGGCTGCTGGGTGACCAGACTATAAGGTCCAGTCGAACGAGCATGCATCTTGTCATCCACCAGATGGTTGAGCTTGAGCATGTACATATAACCTACCGTAATTTTGCGTTCAAACTCTTCGCCGGTACGGCCATTGATCAAGGTAGTCTGACCACTGATCGGCAGATCTGCCAGCTCAAGCAACTGTTTGATGTCACTTTCCTTGATGCCGTCAAACACCGGCGTGGCCATCGGCACGCCGTCACGCAGGTTGTGCGCCAGCTCCATGATCTCATCGTCAGTAAATGACTTCAGATCTTCATGCTGGCCTTCGGTCTTGTTATAGATTTCATCCAGGAACTTGCGAATAGTGGTAATTTTTTCCTGCGCCCGCAGCATGTCGTTGATCTTTTTACCCAGGCCTTTGGCAGCCCAGCCCAGATGCGTCTCCAGCACCTGACCCACGTTCATACGTGAAGGCACACCCAGCGGGTTAAGCACGATATCCACCGGCTCACCGTCTTTGGTATGCGGCATGTCTTCGACTGGTACGATCATCGAAATCACACCCTTGTTACCGTGACGGCCTGCCATTTTATCGCCCGGTTGCAGACGACGTTTTACCGCCACATGCACCTTGACCATTTTCAGCACGCCCGGTGCCAGATCGTCACCCGAGGTCAGCTTGCTGCGTTTTTCTTCGTACTTTTCATCGAACTCGACACGCAACTGCTTAATCTGCTCCGCCATGGCTTCAAGCTGCGCATTGGCTTCATCATTCTTCAGATTAATTTCGAACCACTTTTCGCGTTCCAGCTCTTCCAGATAACTCGTCGTGATCTTGGATCCCGCCTTCAACTGGTTGGGACCCCACTCAGCGATCTTGCCGTTTAGCATGTTTTGCACACGTTGATAGGCATCGTCTTCCATGATTCGACGCTGATCGTTGAAATCTTTCTTTACCCTTTCAAGTTCGGACTCTTCGATCGACTTGGCGCGGGAATCTTTTTCCAGGCCATCACGGGTAAAGACCTGCACATCGATAACTGTGCCGATCATGCCGGAACGAACCCGTAACGAAGTATCCTTGACGTCACTCGCCTTCTCACCAAAGATGGCGCGCAGCAACTTTTCTTCTGGCGTCAGCTGGGTTTCGCCCTTGGGCGTCACCTTGCCAACCAGAATGTCGCCCGGCCTAACCTCGGCACCAATATAAACAATACCGGCCTCATCCAGTTTGGCCAGAGCCGACTCACCCACATTGGGAATATCGCCGGTAATTTCTTCAGAACCCAGTTTAGTATCACGCGCTACACAGGTCAGTTCTTCGATATGAATCGTGGTATAGCGATCTTCCTGCACTACCCGTTCGGAAATGAGAATGGAATCCTCGAAGTTGTAACCGTGCCAGGGCATGAACGCCACCAGCATATTCTGTCCCAGCGCCAGCTCGCCCATATCGGTAGACGGACCATCGGCCATGACATCGCCACGCGCGACTTTTTCACCTGGTCTTACCAGCGGACGCTGATTGATACAGGTGTTCTGATTTGAGCGGGTGTACTTGGTAAGGTTGTAAATATCCACACCGGCTTCGCCGGCAATGGTTTCATCATCATTAACCCGTACCACGATACGTGCGGCATCCACCGAATCCACTACGCCGCCACGTTTGGCGATCACGGATACACCGGAATCCACTGCCACCGTATGTTCGATACCCGTGCCAACCAGCGGTTTCTGGGCACGCAATGTCGGCACTGCCTGACGCTGCATGTTTGAGCCCATAAGAGCACGGTTAGCATCATCATGTTCAAGGAATGGAATCAATGCAGCGGCCACCGAAACAATCTGTTTGGGTGAAACATCCATATAATTGACCGTATCCGGTGCGGCCATCGTGAACTCGTTCTGATGCCGACTTGGCACCATGTCGTCAGTGAACTTGCCCTTGCTATCCAGATCGGCATTAGCCTGCGCAATCACATATTCATTTTCATCGATGGCCGACAAATAATCGACGTCGTCAGTGACCTTGCCATTTTTGACCCGCCGATAAGGGGTTTCCAGAAAACCGAATTTGTTGGTTCGTGCATATACCGAAAGCGAATTGATCAGACCAATATTCGGCCCTTCAGGCGTTTCAATCGGGCAAACCCGACCATAGTGCGTTGGATGCACGTCGCGCACTTCAAAACCGGCACGTTCACGGGTCAGACCACCCGGGCCTAAAGCAGAAATACGACGTTTATGCGTCACTTCTGAAAGCGGGTTATTCTGATCCATAAACTGCGACAGCTGACTGGAACCAAAGAATTCCTTGATCGCCGCGGATACAGGCTTGGCATTGATCATTTCCTGCGGCATAAGATTGTCGGCTTCGGCCATGCTCAAACGTTCTTTCACCGCACGTTCGACACGTACCAGGCCCACACGGAATTGGTTTTCCGCCATTTCACCCACCGAGCGAATGCGGCGATTACCCAGGTGATCGATATCATCCACCAGACCCTTGCCATCACGAATGCCCACCAGGGTGATGATCACGTCCAGAACGTCAGAACTTTCGCCACATTCTTCGACCAATTTTTTCGAGATATCATCATTACGCTTGCTGAAATAGGAATGATCATAGAGGATACCGGCGCCGGTTTCTTGCTTGCGGCCGAGACGACGGTTGAACTTCATGCGCCCGACTACGGATAGATCATAGCGATCTTCCGAGAAGAACAAATTGTGGAACAGGTTTTCAGCCGCTTCCTTGGTCGGCGGCTCACCCGGGCGCATCATACGGTAGATTTCCACCTGCGCTTCTAACTGGGTAGTCGTAGTATCAATTTCCAGCGTTTTGGAAATATAGGGCCCATGATCCAAGTCATTGGTGAAAATGGTATGGAATTCTTTTATGCCGGATTCTTTCAGCGCTTCCAGGCGCTCAGGTGTAATTTCATCATTGGCGTGCAAGACGACTTCGCCGGTTTCCGTATTAATTACATCATGCGCAATCACTTTTTCCAACAGGTAGTCTTCAGGCACTACCAGCGTTTTGATTCCAGCCTTGTCCAGCTCGCGGATATGCCGCATGGTGATACGCTGGCCTTCTTCAACCAGGACTTTAGTCTTGATTTTGATATCAAACGTTGCCACTTCACCGCGCAGACGTTCAGGCACCAGTTTCATGGTCACGCCGTCTTTGGTGAATTTGAAATCGTTATTTTCGAAGAACAGTCCGATAATCTGCTCACTGTTATAGCCCAGCGCCTTGAGCAGCACCGTGACCGGCAGCTTGCGTCGACGATCGATACGGGTAAACAGACAATCTTTTGGATCGAATTCAAAATCCAGCCATGAACCGCGATAGGGAATCACCCGGGCATTGAATAACAGTTTGCCGGAGGAATGAGTCTTACCCTTGTCATGATCGAAGAACACGCCGGGTGAACGGTGCAACTGGGAGACAATAACGCGCTCAGTACCATTGATGACAAAGGTGCCGTTATCCGTCATCAGCGGAACTTCGCCCATGTAGACTTCCTGTTCGCGCGTTTCCTTCAGGGTCGGCGTCTTGGCTTCTTTATCATAAATAAACAGCCGCAGGGTCACGCGCAGGGGCGCAGCATAGGTTACGCCGCGCATCTGACATTCCTTGACGTCAAATACGGGGGTGCCGAGGCGGTAATCTACATAATCTATCGATGCATTGCCGGAATAGCTGGTGATCGGAAAAACGGATTTAAAAGCCGCATGCAGGCCTTTTTCTTCACGTTTTTCTTTCGCCACGTCCTGCTGCAGGAAGCCGCGGAAAGAATCGATCTGTGTAGCAAGCAGGTAGGGAATATCGAGAATACTGGGACGACGGCCAAAATTTTTGCGAATCCGTTTCTTTTCTGTTAGCGAGTAACCCATTGGACACCTTGCGTGTAACTGTTAATCTAAAAATATCTGTTGCTCTAGCTGCAACAGGGAATGCACAGCGGGCCGACAATCATTTATAGATTGTCAGCCCGGTGTGCATACAGTTTCGTTTCCCCGCGCAAACACAATCCTGCCAGCCGCAGCTGGTTCAATTGATCATTGCAGAGGAAACGAATCAAGTCTGAAGCAATCGAATTACTTGAGTTCGACTTCAGCGCCAGCTTCTTCAAGCTGTTTCTTGATATCTTCTGCTTCGTCTTTGCTGGCAGCTTCCTTGATGGTAGAAGGCACGCCTTCGACCATTTCCTTCGCTTCCTTAAGACCCAGAGCAGTGATGCTACGAACAGCCTTGATGACAGAAATCTTGTTCCCGCCAAAGCTGGTCATAACAACATCAAACTCGGTTTGCTCTTCAACGGCAGCTTCAGCAGCACCCGCAGCAGCAGGGGCAGCAGCAACGGCAGCGGCAGCAGAAACGCCAAACTTGTCTTCCATCGCTTCGATTAAATCAACGACTTCCATTACAGTCATACTGGAAATTGTTTCCAGAATCTCTTCTTTAGATACAGCCATTTTATATCTCCTAAAACACTAAATAACGGTTACGCAAGTCTGAGTAAACTACGCTCAGGCTTGCTTAGCATCGCGAACAGCCGCGACGGTACGAACCAGTTTGCCGGGAACTTCATTAAGAGTACGCACCAGTTTGGTAATTGGCCCCTGCATGACCGACATCAGCATACTAATAGCCTGGTCTTTGGTCGGCAGGCTGGCAAGGCGATCTATTTCAGACGCAGCCAGTAACTGGCCGCCCACTGACAAGGCCTTGATAACCAGTTTGTCGTTCTCTTTGGAAAAGTCCTTCAACACTCTCGCCGCAGAACCGGGATCTTCCTGAGAAAATGCCAGTACCAGCGGACCTACCAGAGCGTCCTTCATGCAATCAAAATCCGTCCCATCGATAGCACGCCGAGCTAGCGTGTTTTTAACCACACGCAAATAGACACCACCAATACGCGCCTTGGCGCGAAGATCGGTCATATCTTCAGAACTCAGCCCGTTGTACTCTGCAGCAACTGCAGAGTGCGCGCTAGCCGCGACTTCAGCGACGTCAGCCACAATGGCTTTTTTCTCTTCAAAACTGAGAGCCACGCGAACTTACCTCCGTTTGTAGCAAAAGATAGTTATTATCTTTTACTGTTGGACGATGAACCCCATCAGCACTGATGAAGCTACACTTGTTTAGTGGGCGTTGGCAGAAAATCTGTTTCCAGAAATAATCTGTTAACGGCTCACCATCTGCGCAGGCCAGATATTTAATCCTGCAAACGAAATTTAAATCTTTCGTCCTTAGGCACCTGCGGTCTTTGATGGACAATGCTAAAAAAGCATCAGCCACAAAGTCTTTATTGCGATAAGGCTCTTACCCCTTATCGCTCAAACATCAACTCAGTGATGCCTGATCAATTGCAATTCCCGGTCCCATGGTGGTGGAAATGGCAATTTTTTTCATATATACACCTTTGGCGGAAGCTGGTTTGGCTTTGTTTAAATCTGCCATCAGGGCTTCCAGGTTTTCTTTCAGCAAGGTGTTGTCAAACTCAAGGTTACCAATAGCGCAGTGAATAATGCCGCCTTTATCCGTACGGTAACGCACCTGGCCTGACTTGGCATTTTTAACTGCCGTTTCTACATCCGGCGTTACGGTGCCCACTTTTGGATTCGGCATCAAACCGCGAG
>JAADGZ010000061.1 GCA_013152045.1 Gammaproteobacteria bacterium | reverse complement strand
ATTTAGATATCGCTGTTCGGGATGACGGTTTCATTGCGGTACAGGGCATGGACGGCAATGAGGCCTATACCCGGGCAGGCGATCTGCAGGTGAGCACGTTGGGACAGTTAGTCACGGGCGCAGGCTATCCGGTGATGGGGGACAATGGTCCTATCAGTATTCCGCCCTTTCAAAAACTGGAAATTGGCGTGGACGGCACGATCAGTATTGTAGCTCAAGGTGATGAATCCTCGGCTATCCAGGCGATTGATCGCATCAAGGTGGTTAAACCTCAGCTAAGCGAACTCTACAAGGGTGAAGATGGCTTGCTGCGTCTGAAAGACGGGAGTGAGGCCGAGGCGGATGCCGATGTGCATATTACTTCCGGTACATTGGAAGGCAGTAATGTCAATGCCGCTGCAGCCCTGGTAGATATGATTGAAATTGCCCGCCAGTTTGAAGTGCAGACTAAGATGATGAAAATAGCCGAACAGAATGATGAACGCACAACCCAGATTTTACGGCTCTCATAGCCTCGACGCGTATTTTATTTAAGCAGTACTTGCACTGGAGCAAAGCAGATGAGTGGATCCCTGTGGATATCAAAGACAGGCCTTGAGGCACAGACAAACCGACTGTCAGTCATCAGTAATAATCTGGCCAATGTTAACACCACGGCTTTCAAACGTTCACGCGGCGTGTTCGAGGATCTTCTTTATCAGAATGTGCGCCAGGCGGGTGGACAGAGTAGTCAGGACACCGAGCTGCCTTCGGGTTTGTATCTGGGTACCGGGGTGCGAACGGTGGCAACCCAGAAAATACATACCCAGGGCAGTATTCTGCAAACCAATAATTCGCTGGATGTGGCCGTTCAGGGGCGCGGTTTTTTTCAGATTTTGCAGCCTAATGGGACGATTGCTTATACCCGTACCGGTGAATTCCAAGTGAATTCCGCAGGTGAAGTAGTCACCTCATCGGGCTATAAGCTCGAACCCAGTATCATCATCCCCGAAAATTCCCAGAGCATTACCATTGGCCGTGATGGCGTCGTATCGGTCGTCCAGCCAGGTAATCCTACACCATCCCAGGTGGGCACTATCCAACTGGCGAATTTTGTTAACCGTTCCGGCCTGGAACCGGTGGGAGAAAACCTCTATCAGGAAACCAAGGCCAGCGGTGCGGCCCAGGTAGGCAATCCGGATTCTCAGGGACGAGGTTCCATCGTGCAGGGGGCGCTGGAAAGCTCCAATGTCAATATTGTCGAAGAGTTGGTGAATATGATTGAAACACAGCGCGCTTATGAGATGAATTCCAAGGCTATCTCCACCGCCGATGAAATGTTGCAGTATGTCAACAATAATCTGTAAGGCTAAACGTATGACAATGTCAAAATCTCTGGTTTGTCTTTTTCTGCTCGCCAGCATGGGCTTGCAACAGGGGTGCGGTATTACGTTTAAACCGCGCAAAGATAATTTTGAACCGGCAGCTCCCAAGGTTTCCCATCTGCCGCGCAAGGATAACGGTGCTATTTATCAGGACGGTATGATGGTGGGCTGGTTTCAGGATGTCACCGCCCATGCAGTGGGTGACATCCTGACCATTAAATTGCAGGAAAGCACCAATGCTAGCTCTACTTCGAACACCAATGTTTCCAAGGACCAATCGGTAGACATGCCAGGGCCGACTTTGGCCGGACAGAAGATCACCAACAAGGATGGGGTTGAGATTCTGGCCAACAACCTTAATGCGGGACGCAAGTTTGCCGGGCAGGGTACCAGCGCCATGAGCAGCACCTTCAGCGGCACGATCACGGTTATTGTTGCCGAGGTATTGCCTAACCGAAACCTGCTGGTCAAGGGCAAGAAGTTGGTGACGCTGAACCAGTCAGAGGAAATGATTCAGTTCTCGGGGATTGTCCGGCAGCTGGATATTTTGCCGGATAATACCGTGCCATCTAATCGGGTTGCCAATGTTTATGTGGCCTATGCGGGAGACGGCTCACTTAATTCAGCAAACAGCATGGGTCCGTTAGCGCGTTTCTTTCAGAGTAAAGTTTGGCCGTACTAGGTTATGGTGTATGCACGAGCAAACAAATTATCTGCAGCAGGTAAAGAGAAAAGAGGAAATTTGAAAATGTTATCGCTCAGAGATCTCAGTTTCACTGTTATTATCGGACTTATTATCATCCTGGGGCTGGGTAGTGGTGTTGCTCGGGCTGATCGAATAAAAGATGTAGCGAAAATTGCTGGTGTGCGTAGTAACCAGCTTATCGGTTACGGTATCGTAGTCGGGCTTAACGGCACCGGTGATGGTACCGGTGGGCGACAGATCACCAGTCAGAGTATTCGCAACATCCTCAGCCGTTTGGGCGTGACCTTGCCGCAGAAGCTTAGTATCAAGCCGGATAACACGGCAGCGGTGATGATTCATGCGACTCTGCCAGCGTTTTCCAAGGTGGGCAAGACCATTGATGTGACGGTATCATCCATTGGTGATGCCAAGAGTTTGCGTGGCGGCACCCTGTTGATGGCGCCTCTTAAAGGGGCGGACAACCATATTTATGCGGTGGCCCAGGGCAGTTTAATTGTCAGTGGTTTTGGCGCCCAGGGTTCGGACGGTTCTAAAATTACCGAGAACATTCCTAGCACCGGACTGATTCCTAATGGCGCTATGGTCGAGCAGGTGATCGATACACCTTTTGGCACACGTAAGGATATTGTGCTGAACCTGAACCAGCCGGATTTTACCACCGCCAAACGGCTAACCGATGCTATTAACAAGTCCATTGGACCGGGAACGGCCTACAGTATTGATTCGGGATCGGTTTCGGTCAGTGCGCCCATGGATTCTTCACAACGGGTGGCGTTTATTTCCATGCTCGAAAACTTGACCATGACGCCAGCCGATGGCGTCGCACGGGTGATTATTAATTCTCGTACCGGAACCGTGGTGATTGGTCAATATGTCTATGTATTGCCGGCTGCTGTTTCGCATGGCAGTCTAACCGTGACCATTACCGAGAATCCAAAGGTTAGCCAGCCTGCGCCGTTATCCGGTGGCAATACGGTGGTGGTACCGCGGTCAAATATTGCCGTTGAGCAACACGCTGATCCCATGTTTGTCTTCAATCCCGGTGTATCCTTGGATGAAATTGTTCGAGCGGTTAATAATGTGGGCGCATCGCCCAGCGATCTGGTCGCCATACTCGAAGCATTGAAGGCGGTAGGTGCGCTACGGGCGGAACTGATGGTGATATAATAAATCAGGCATAGAACCTGCATATTATGAAAGTATGCAAACTTCGTCTTCCTATCTACCGCCGGCTTCTCTGAATCAGGATATCTATACCGATCTAAATGGTCTTGATCGTTTGCGTAAGCAGGCACAGGAAAATCCGGAAAAGACGCTGAAAGTAGTAGCGCAGCAGTTTGAGTCTCTGTTTATGCAAATGGTGCTGAAAAGCATGCGCAAAGCAAGTTTTGGCAATCCTCTTTTTGACAGCTCACAAAGCAAATTTTACCAGGATATGTTCGATAAACAGCTCAGTCTAAATCTGGCGCAGGGACGTGGTATAGGCATGACTGAGATGCTGGAACGACAGCTGCACGGTAGCTTGCATCGCTCTGCGACAAAAGTGCCAGCCTTGGCTCCTACTGATAGCCCAGCGGTAAAGAAAGAGCATAAGCAGAAGTTGCTCATGCCGGTATTGAACAGCGTGAGTGTGGTATATCAAAAAACAGCAGTTCGATCAGCAGCGGATAAAACGACATCAGCATCGTTTGCTTCACCTCAGGAATTTGTGCAACAACTGATGCCGCTGGCGCAAAAGGCCGCTGACAAATTGGGCGTTAAAGCAGAAGTCCTTCTAGCCCAGGCGGCATTGGAAACGGGGTGGGGACAGCACATCAGTCGGCATACAGATGGTAGCAGCAGTCATAACCTGTTTAACATTAAGGCGGGAAAAGATTGGCATGGTGATCGTGTCGCCATTCGCACGCTTGAATATCGTAATGGTCTGGCGCGGCATGAACGTGCCGCTTTCCGTGCTTATGATAATTATGCTGACAGTTTTTCTGACTATGTCGATTTTCTGAAATCAGGCCCCCGTTATCAGTCGGCACTGCAACGGGCGGAGGATCCGAAGGCCTTTATCCGTGAACTGCATGGCGCAGGTTATGCCACGGATCCGGATTATGCCGATAAGGTTATTGATATCATGCAGCGGCCCATGTTGCAGGCGGCAGTTGCAAACGGAACGCACTATGCGGGCTAAGCTATCAGCAGGGATGAATAGCTGTTTATTTGGACGCGTCTGTGCAGGCTTGATGGCGGGAGGCGTATATGGCGGGTGATGTTCTTGGGGTCAGTGTTTCCGGTCTGTTGGCGTCACAGCGTAATCTGGCAACCACCAGTCACAATATTGCCAATGCCAATACCAAGGGCTATTCCCGTCAAATAGTTGATGTGGTTGCGCGTGCACCTCAGGCGCGTGTCAATGGTGCGGTTGGCACCGGTGTGGCAGTTGCTAATGTTGGTCGGGTCTATGATGATTTTGTCGTAGGTGAAGTACGCAATAACACATCGAGTAGCACGGCGCTTGCTACTAATCACAACTATACCAGTCAGGTGGACAATCTGTTGTCTGATCCCAATGCCGGGCTGGCGCCTTCATTACACAGTTTTTTTGCGGCTGTTAATACGGTCGCTGATGAGCCATCCTCAGCCTCTGCCCGGCAGGTGTTGCTAAGTGAGGGGCATTCTCTGAGTGATCGTTTCCGCTATCTTGATGGACGTTTTAACAATATTCGCAAGGGCGTCAATCAGGATGTGCATAACATCGTTGGTCAAATCAGCGAGCTGGCAAAGTCTATTGCCAAAATTAATGACACCATCGTCAAGGCGCGAGGGGTGGGCGGTGGCTCGCCCAGTGATTTACTGGATCAACGGGATCAGATGGTGGAACAATTATCCGGCCTGGTATCAGTCCGGGTGTCCGAACAGGAAGATGGACGTTTGAATGTGTTTATGGGCAATGGTCAGGCCTTGGTTATCGGTAGCGTGGCTTCTGATATGGAAGCGCATAACAGTCGTTATGATCCAGATGAAATCGAGGTTGTTTTTAAAAGCGGCAGCGGTTCCGAGTCTGTCATTACACGTTTTTTGACGGGTGGGAAACTCGGTGGTTTGCTTGATTTTCGGCGTGGTGTACTAGATGCCTCGCAGAATGAGCTGGGCCGTATTGCTATTGGCATTGCCAAAACTTTCAACGACCAACATCGTTTAGGGATGGATCTGAATAATGATCTGGGTGAGGATTTTTTCTTTGAAAGTGATGTTCATACACCCAAGGTATTGCCCGGCATTCGAAATGAAGGGGATACGCTTTTATCCGCTAAAATTACAGATGTTAACAAACTGACTATCAGTGATTATCAGCTGACGTATCGTGATGGACAGTACAAACTGATCCGGATGAAAGATGACAAACTGATCGGCTCCTATTCATCTCTGCCGGCCGAAGTTAAAAGCGAAGGACTGCAGATCAATAAGCTTAGTGGTTCGCATATAGAGAATGGTGATACATTTATCATTCGCCCCACTCGAATGGGCGCGCAAAATTTTTCTACCGTAATCGATGATGTCAACAAGGTTGCTGCGGCCTCGCCTCTGCGTACCGAGGCTAATATTGCTAACCTGGGCAATGGTAAGATTAGTGCGGCGGTAGTGCATGACACAAACAATCATGTTTTCGATCGACAGAAAAGCAAGCTCAACCCGCCCTTTGTGATTCGTTTTGCTGATAAAACGCATTTTGAAGTCCTGGATAATAGTGGCAAAGCGATTCCATTCAAACTCGCCGCGACGCCGAATGAGCCTCATATTAAAAGTGATGCCGAAGGCAAACCGGTCAGCGTAGGTGGCAAAGAGGAGGCTAATCCGCCGGGTGTTAGCACCTTGCTGGAGTATGATCCAAAAAAAGGCCGCGATGTATTCCCTTTGCCGGACGGTACTGACTTTGGTTTTCGTGTTCATCTCAGTGGTGAACCCAAAGCCGGGGATAATTTCAGAATTGAATTCAATACCGATGGTGTTGGTGATAACCGTAATGCGGTCGAGCTAGCGAAACTACAGAACACCCCGGTCTTATCCAATGGTACCGTTGATTATGCACAGGCCTATTCGCAGTTAGTCTCACGGGTTGGCAGCAAGACGCATGAACTTGAAATCAACGCCACTGCGCAGGCCAAGCTACTGACCCAGGCTAAAGAACAACGGGAATCCATCTCCGGCGTGAATCTTGATGAAGAGGCGGCCAATATGATGCGTTATCAAAATCTCTATCAGGCCAATGCGAAGATGATTTCTACCGCTAACAAGCTGCTTGAAACGCTGTTAAATTCATTCAGGTAAAGGCATGCGTATATCGACTCATCAGTCCCAGCAAGTTGCCATTGATGCCATGCTTGATCAGCAGAAAAAGCTGAGCATGGTGCAGGATCAGGTTGCCACGGGCCGTCGCATCACCCGGCCCTCGGATGATCCCGTCGCGGCTGCGCGGGTAGTCAATCTGCGCGATACTCTGGAGACTGCGGAACAGCAGCAGAAAAATATTGGCGCTGCGCGTACTCGCCTGACAATGGAAGAAAGCGTGCTGGGAAATGTCACCAGTATTATTCAGCGTGTACGTGAGCTGACCGTGCAGGCGAATAATGATTCTCTGACGCCCGAGGATCGAGGCTTCGTCGCCGAAGAAGTTGCCCAGCTCAACGATGAACTGTTCAATCTTGCTAACTCTACGGACAGCTCCGGCGGTTTTCTGTTTTCCGGCTCGAAGACCAAATTTCGTCCTTTTAACCATAGTGCGGGCAATGGCTTTGAGTATCATGGCGATGACGGTCAGCGTTTTATGCTGATCGGCCCCGAACGGCAGATTGCCACCGGCGACTCAGGCAGTAAGGTGTTTCGCAATATCAAGGATGGCAATGGTGAATTCGCAATATTTGACAACGAGCGCAATAAGGGTAGCGCGATTATTGCACCAGGTAACTCGACGGGTGACTTTGTGGATGGTCACTATGCTATCGTTTTTGCCAAAAAAGTTAATCCGGATGGCAGTAAGGAATTTTCCTATAAAGTCACCGATGAAAAAGGCGAAGTCATTATTCCTGAGGGTACGCCATACAAGGCGGGTGATGCGATTACCTTCAAGGGTGTCAACACCTTTATTCAAGGGGAACCGGAAGACGGTGACTTTTTTGTCGTGCGGCCGAGTGAAAATCAGGATGTTTTCACCACCATCGATCGACTGGTCAAGGCACTGCGGGGCGTGAATGGTAACAGCAGTGACCATGCCGGCCTGCACAACGAAGCTAATCGTGCTCTGGTAGGTCTGGATCAGTCTCTGGGTAATATTCTCGAAGTCCGCGCCACGGTTGGTGCTCGCCTCAATGCGCTGGACGGCCAGGAAGAAATCAACGATTCCTATAAACTGCAGATTAAACAGACCTTGTCCAAGGTCGAAGATCTGGATTACAGCAAAGCGGTGAGTGAGCTGAATCTAAAATTGACCGGCCTGGAAGCCTCACAGAAAGCCTTTACCCGCGTGCAGGGTATTTCTCTGTTCAACTATCTGTAATCAGCATTCAAAAAACTTCAAGGCAAAGATGCTGAGTCACAAAGAGTTAGTGATTGAGTATTGATATTCTTTGCGACTTGGCGTCTTTGCCTTGAATACTCGGACGTTTTTTTGTTTTTTTCAATACACCCTAATAATATCAATAAGATAGCCCCTCACTACTGTCCCGTTAACTTATAGTGATATTGAGTAAGTTTATGATTCTGGCAGCCTTCACTTAATCAAAACCATTGAAGACATGAAATGACAAGCATCTAAAATCGAAGCGTCCCTTCTCCCCTCGGGGAGAAGGTTAGGATGAGGGGGGGTAAATAAAACAAGGTCTTACCTAAATTATGCCCCTCTCCACAACCCTCTCCCCGATGGGGAGAGGGGGTTAACGGGACAGCAGTGGTAGCCCTTATATAAATTTACTCTGCCCCCCTAAAGGAAGTGCAAACCCGGACGCTAGTGTTTTCGGGAGCGGTGAATATGTCCATTTTGTAGATGTATATCCGCTAAAGAGCATGTAATCGAAGACAATGGGCAATCATTGTTGGAGATGAAGAAGAGGAGAGCGTTATGCCTCAAGTCATTAATACAAATATTTTATCGCTGAACTCTCAGCGCAACCTGAATAAATCGCAGGATATGTTACAGGTATCCTTGCAGCGCCTGTCCTCCGGTTTGCGGATTAACAGTGCCAAGGATGATGCTGCGGGTCTGGCTATTTCTGAACGTTTCACCTCACAAATTCGCGGTTTGAACCAGGCGGTACGAAATGCCAATGATGGTATTTCCCTGGCGCAGACAGCAGAAGGCGCGTTGTCTGAGGGTGGTAATATTTTACAGCGTATTCGTGAACTGGCGGTGCAGTCGGCTAATGCCACCAACTCGGCGTCAGATCGTCAGGCGCTACAGGCCGAAGTCGGGCAACTGGTATCGGAACTCGATCGCATCTCGACAGCAACGGAGTTTAACGGCCAGAAACTGCTTGACGGTACCTTTGGTGCGGCAGTGTTCCAGGTCGGCGCCAATGCCAACCAGACCATTCAGACAACCACCAGCAACTTCCGTACCGCACAGTATGGTGACTACCGGGTCGAAGGGGTGGCCTCGACCGGCACCTCGGGCGAGCGTATTACGGGTGAAAATCTTTCGGTCAGCGGTTCACTGGGAACCCTTAATTTCAATGTTGAGGGTGGTACCAGCGCCAAGAAAGTTGCCGAGATGGTCAATGCGAAAAGTGACCAAACCGGAGTCAGCGCTTTCGCCAAGACTGAGCAGGCCATCAATTTCAGTGCTGCTGGCGCCTATGTGCTGGATATTCAGTCTGACAATCCAGAGGCTCAGCAGATCGCTTTCACCATCAGTGGCACGGAAGGTAACGATGGTCTGGCCGGTGCGGTAACGGCTATTAACGATGTAGCCTCCAAGACTGGCGTTACTGCCCGGATTAGTGAAGATGGTTCTGGCGTGGTGTTGATGAACAGCACGGGTAATACCATTAGCCTGTCGGAAGGTGCCAACAATAACAACATCGGAACTATTACGGTAGGTGATGCTGTTCTTCCCGCTGGCAAGGGGGAGAATATTGGTGAGGCTCCGGTTGAAGGCGAAACTGCTCCGCAAGGTGCGGTTGCGATTATTACCGGTCAGGTAACATTTGATTCGGATAAATCCTTCAGCGTCTCCGGCACAAGCGGCATGACCGTCAAGCAGGCTACCGAGGCCTCCAAGTTAAATTCAGTAGCCAATCTGGATGTTAGTTCCGTTGAGGGTGCTAATCTGGCCCTGGCAACGGTGGATGCTGCACTGGCAACGGTGAATAACCAGCGTGCTAAGTTTGGTGCTATCCAGAGTCGCTTTACCTCGACCATTGCCAATCTGGCAACCAATGCCGAAAACCTGACCGCGGCGCGTTCACGCGTTCGTGATGCTGACTTTGCCAAGGAAACGGCCAATCTGACTCGTGCCCAGATCCTGCAGCAGGCTGGTACGGCGATGTTGGCACAGGCTAATGTGGCGCCACAAAACGTCTTGAGCCTGTTAAAGTAAGCTGGCAATAATGACGAAAACTACTGATGAATTTCAGTGGTTGCGTCTGACAGCGTAAGAGGTGACGTTATGGCAACACATTCAATAACCAATGTGGCGATCTTGGCGAGCACGACAGGAAGTCGTGCCGCCAGTGGTTCCACGGGGAATGTTGCCGAAGGGCGGCAAGCAGTTGCCGCTGCAATCATTGAGGAGCAAACCCGTGAAACTAAGGTCTCAAAGGAAGATCTTGCACAAGCGGTAAGCCATCTGAAGGAATACGTACAGCACATGAAACGTGACATGGATTTCAGTGTCGATGACAAGACAGGACGTTTCGTAGTGAAAGTCTATGACTCGGAAACCAAGGAATTGATACGCCAGATTCCATCTGAAGAGATGCTGGCTATATCGAGACACCTGGTGGAATCGATGGATGATGATGAAGAAGCAAGAAAGGGGTTTCTGATAGAACTGAATGCCTGATGGGAATGTCAGGAGCTGGTATTAAACTTGCATTGCACCAGTAAAGCAGATTTCGGGAAGAAATCCTATTCAGCGCTAAATGAGTCAAGAGGTACAGTATGCCAAGCATTACATCTGCAGGTGTTGGATCGGGACTGGATGTCCGTGGCCTGGTAGATAAGTTGGTGGCAGCAGAAGGTGGACCGGTGAAGCTTCGCCTGGATCGCAAGGAAGCGAAACTCCAGGCCGGGCTGTCTGCAATAGGAACGTTTAAAGCGGCTGTTTCCGGGGTTCAGTCTTCACTTAATGCCTTGCGTAAGCCAGAGACCTTTGACAATCTTGAAGTCACCAGTAGTGACGAAGATAAGCTGGCCGCAACGGCTGGTAAAGACGCCCAGCCGGGTGATTATGATATTGAAATTCTACAACTTGCCCAGGCGCATAAACTTTCAAGTGCTTCCCTGGAATCTGATCGTCTTCCATTAGGAAGCGGCAGTCTGACGATTCAACTGGGTCGGTTTGATAATGAAAGCAGGCGTTTTGTCATGAATTCGGATATCCCCGCAAAGACCATTAAGATTACTGAGCAGAACGGCAGTTTGCGTGGAATTCAGCAAACGATTAATAAAGCGGATGCAGGTATTCGCGCCTCGGTGATTAATGATGGCAAGGGTTATCGGCTGGTATTGTCCTCACTGGTGGCGGGTAATGACAGCAGTATTCGCATCAAGGTAAATGACAATGATGGCACTGACCAGGATATGTCAGGCTTATCGGTCTTTGCCTATCAACCAGATAGCCTGCAGGCTGCGGGATTGAACATGACTGAGGTGATGGCACCGCGGGATGCCAAACTGAAGGTTGACGGTATTTTAGTGAGCCGTTCTAGCAATGATATCGATGATGTGATCGGCGGGCTTACGCTTAGCCTCAAACCGGGTTCTGAAGGTAGTCATAATCGCATTCATGCGGAAATGAATACTAGCGCGATAACAGATTCGGTTAAAAGTTTTATTGGCAAATACAATGAAATGCTGGACGTGGTGCATAAGCTGACTGGCTATGATGCGGAAGCGAAAAAAGCCGGTCCGCTTTCAGGTGATGCCTCTATTCGTGGGATTGTTAACCAGATACGTCGAACTCTGGGCGATAATTTCAGCAGCGTGAATAAAAAATATGATTCTCTTTTCAGTGTTGGTATCGATGTTCAGCGTGATGGCAAGCTGGCATTGAACAGCACAAAACTACAGGCAGCGATTGACGATGATCTGCAGCAGGTGGTGCAATTATTTTCAATTTCCGGCTCCAGCAGTGATCCTGCTATTAATTATCTTAAGGCCGGAGATAAAACAAAAACCGGCACCTATGATCTAGTTATTACCCGCATGGCTTCGCAGGGAGCCTGGGGTGGGCGCCCGCTCACAGCGGGAGCGGCCGGGAATATCTTCCCCTTACGTCTGCAGGAAGGTAATAACAGTTTCCGTCTCAAGGTCGATGGAGTGGACAGTCAGAAGATCACCTTAGCGGCAAAAGATTATGGTAAGCAAAGCGAGTTACTACAGGAACTGCAAACCCAGATTAATTCAGACAGTAATTTTCAAAAGAACAAAGTTTCCGTAGAAGCCCATTTTTCTAAAGGTCGACTGCTGCTGGTCTCCAGTCGCTATGGCAGCAATTCTACAGTTGAAGTTATCCAGGCTGCCAAGGGACTGAAACAAAGCCTGGGCTTTCAGGTTAGTAGCGGTATCAGTGGTGAGGATGTGGCGGGTACCTTTAACCGTGTGGCAGGCACGGGTTCCGGTCGCACCCTTACAGGTAAAGGCAGTGCCGAGGGGCTGAAAATAGAGGTGCAGGACGGGGCTGTCGGTGAGCGGGGTCAGGTCTTTTTTTCCCGAGGCGTAGGCGCGCAGCTTTACCAACTGAGTGGTCAGTTTTTGAAACAGGATGGCATCATCAAGGTTCGCAGCGATGGTTATTCCAATCGTATTCGTGAGATTGGAAAGGACCGGGACAAGTTGGCTCACAAGCTTGAGAGTTCAAGAAAACGCTATTTAAAAGAGTATACCGCACTGGATGAAACACTCGGCAAAATGCGATCAACGGGTAACTTTTTGAGTCGACAGTTGGGTTCTTTGCCCGGTGCTGCGAAACCGAGGTGAAACTGAAATGAAATCATCCAGGCTTTTGCGATGTTGTTTTCACATCGGTGGCTGAGCAAACAATGGAGCCGTAAGTAATATTTTAATTATGTTGCTAGTTATTTCCCTCAGCGTGCTGCGGGTTGATTTATTAAACGAGGAGTCAGGTCATGAATATGGCAAAACCACATAGTGCGGTTCAGCAGTATAATAAGGTTAGTGTTTCCAGTGGTGTTGAGTCTGCCAGTCCCCACCGCCTGATCCAGATGCTGATGCTCGGGGCACTGGAAAAGATCCATACTGCCAAGGGACATATGGCGCGTGGCGAGGTATCGGCCAAAGGCGGTAATATTAGCTGGGCGATTTCTATTATTGATGGTTTGCGTGCCAGTCTGGATTTGAATAGCGGCGGTGAAATTGCGCAGAATCTGGATGATTTGTATGACTACATGACCCGACGTCTGGCTCGAGCTAACATTGAAGACGACGCCGATATTCTTGACGAAGTGGCCTCACTGTTGAGCTCGATCAAGCTCAGCTGGGATGAGGTACCCACACGTATAGAACAGCAAAAACAGATTCAGGAAAACTGATCTGAGGAGTGGGGCGGCAATGCCTGTGATATCACCGCAAATTCAAGCACAAAACATTTTGCGTATCAGTTATGAGATGCATGATCAGGCAAAACAAGGTGACTGGGTTTCGTTTAGTGGACTGGAAGCGAAACGCCAGAAAATAATCGCGCTGCTGTTTGCTGATCCGCATATCGACCGGCTGCTGGAAAAACTAGCTTCGACTCTGAATCAGGTTATGGCTATCGATAATAAAAGTATGGCTCTAGGAGAAAGGGAGAAACAGCGGCTGGCTGGAGAAATGGCCGGCTTGAAGCAGCATCGTCAAGCGGCCCAAGTTTACCAGCTTATCTCGACAAATTAATCCTGTTTAATCTGAAACAGAGGCGGAACGATTACATTCTCTCGTTCCCACGCGGGAGCGTGGGAACCAGAAAACCCGAAACAGAGTGTGAACAATTACATTATTATTTAATAAGTGAATGTTTTAACTCATTATTTGGCTGATTTAGGCTTATTCATGCTTATTTTATAAAATTAATAACATATAGTCTGGTAAAAGAGGAAAGATTCCCCTATAGTACATGCAGATACAGATATTGTTATTGGCAGTTTTGGTTGTACCCTTCGTGTTAAGCCCTAAATTCCCCGTTTCATTACCTGTACGCAACAACACACTAATTTGTTTAATTTATTCTAGGTAAAAAGTTATATGGCTACAGGTACTGTAAAGTGGTTTAACGAATCCAAAGGTTTTGGATTTATTTCTCAGGACGATGGCGGTGCAGATGTATTCGTACATTTCAGCGTAATCCAGGGTTCAGGTTTTAAAACTCTGAACGAAGGTCAGCCGGTTACCTTTGAGGTAGAGAACGGCCCCAAGGGTTTGCAGGCGACTAGCGTTACACCCGCCTAAGCAAGACCTTATCGGACAAACCGATATGAAGAACCCCGCTCCGGCGGGGTTCTTTTTTAGATCTGTTTTAGTTGTAACACGCGGGTCCATTTATAAGGATTCAAGCGTGCCAGCGCACTTAAATCACACTTCTTTTTGTTTGTTGGACTCATGTGTGTCTGAGGAACAGTTGAGTTTGCAATGGGCTATACGCTTAAGAATTAATCTAAATCATATTGCCGCCAGACTCTGTATTTAAAGGGAAACAAAATTGAAAAAACTATTTATTGGCAATTTACCCGCTAGCACCAATGAAAATGATATTCAGACTCTGTTTGCTGAATTTGGCACGGTGCGCGCATGTAAGCTTGTAACGGATGTTTTTTCCGGCCAGTGTAAGGGTTTTGGTTTTATCGAGATGGAAGGCCATGAGGCGCGTGCCGCCATTGCCGGCCTGAATGGCAAAGACTTTAAAGGCCATTCCATCAAGGTCAATTTTGAATCTCCCAAAGTGGGCGGACGCCGTCGCCGTTAACAAGAACATCCTCCTGATGTAATGGGCTGCTTCCTTACTGCTTTTTATTCAGCTTGGCTAGCCCCCCTCTAAAACGCAATCTATATTTCAATAATCAGCATCCCCCTGGCTCCTGATCAGATGCCACAAAACGCATTGTTTTAGCGTTGTTTCGTAGTATTGTATATGCTTGGCAAGCCATATAATAAGGGGTAAGTATGCAGGACGATGTATTATCGATCAAAACAGCACTGGCGCTAAAGTGGCTGGTGTTGCCTGAATCGACTTCGGTTGCCGCCCTGCGGCGAAATAATCTGCTGACCTTTGCCTTACTCGAAACGCTCAGTGAGCAGCAATCTGCTGCGCATGAGACGCACCATTCTTCCCCTGAATTGCAACGCATTGAGAATAAACTGAATTTGCTCATTGATATGTTCAGCAAACTGTGTGGACAGTCACAACAGCATGTTGCTGCCATTTCGGTCAAGCTTTCCTGCAAGGGTATCGAATGGCAGTCTGACACTGCGCCTGATGAGACGGCATCATTATTATTGGAGCTATACCCGGATGGCGAGATGCAGCA
>JAADGZ010000028.1 GCA_013152045.1 Gammaproteobacteria bacterium | reverse complement strand
CAAGCGCCCGCAATAAAGTCCTATTTTGCTGTTATCATCCATGCCCAAGGTGTTTCTCAATAAAGCTTTATCTTGCTCCGACTTTTCGTCACATATTTTTTTTAGCCCTGTATCATCTATCGCATTATTGACTGTCGTTATTTTTTCCTTAGAATAACCACCATCACTCACTATCCTTTCTGAAAGAGCTGTATAGGCAAACCACCAATCTGGCAAATTTGCCAATTTGCTTTTTAAGTATTCTCTTATTCTATTCCCTCGGGTATTTAGGTTTTTCCCATGGCCATAAAAAGCTATCAACGGGCCGGCAGCAAGACGTCTCCGCGCCAAAAGCCAATAATTTATTAGATGCGAGTTCTCTTGCATAACAATAACAAGATCGTAACTGCGCAGATTCTTGATAGTGTGAATATGGATGGTTTTAAACAAGTAATAATTTTTGTGGCGTATCAGCCAAGGATAATTTTCTGCTGCATCATTCAAGCAATCCTTGGATAAGGATTCTCCTGTGGTCACATAAAAATCGATCGAACGCTCTTTGAGTTTTTCTTGCAACGCGACAAAAAATGGTATCCTGTAGTCTGGCACCATTCTCTGAATAAATAGAACTTTTTTCATAAGTGTATGATAACTTAGTTAGGTTGCATTAAAAATGATCCGCTCCAACAGCCCAATCAATTACGGCCAGGAGTTTTGTTGAAAATTAATTCTTTATGCTTACCACCTCGGCTAAACTCTGGCTTGACAGCCACTTCAGTCTTTTTACAAGCTAGCGCTGACTTTCTTTAAGCCATAGCTCCAAATTCAACAATGTCCACAATATTTTTTCATTATTCTGACGTCCTGCTATATGCTCATCTAGCACCTTTTTCAAGAATACTTTCTTGTAAAAACCTTTCGATATAGAATCGGCACCCATCAGGTTTTCATATAAATAGTCTTTCATTGGCCCTCGAAACCATTCATTTACTGGCAATCGGAATCCAACTTTAGGCCGACTGAGAATCTCATCAGGCACAAGGCCTTTCATCGCTTCTCGTAATATCCATTTCGTCGTACGCCCTCTTACTCTGAACCTATCTGGCAAAGTTGATGCGTACTCTGCCAAATGATGATCCATAAACGGCATACGTGCTTCAATAGAAGCGGCCATGGTCATTCGATCACCTCTTTCGAGCAAGTTGTCCGGCAACCAGCTTGTCTGGTCAAAATACAATATCTTGCGTAAAGCGCTAGCTTCTTTATCGACCAAAAATGGGCTGGGCTTATTGCTTGCAGCCATGCGTCCATACCCGGTCGCAAGTAGTCGTTCGGTATCGCTGCTACTCAGCGCACCGAACCACCGCGGTAGTCGCTCTGTCGGATCCTCAATACCCAAGGTGCAAAGTGCCGTCTTGGCGCGCCTAAATTTGTATGGCAGCGCCTTCACCATAGGCTCAATAAGCAAGTGTCGTACGGCCTTTGGGACTAGCTGGTAATATTTTGCATAGCGCTCAAATACGTGTTTTGGATAGCCGCCAAGAATCTCGTCGCTACCTTCGCCGGTAAGCACCATCTTGACGCTTTTACCCGCCTCTAGCGCCAATAAATAGATGGGGATATCTGACGGCTCAGACACCGGTGCATCGCGGAACCGTATTAAGGCGGGCAGGTGCTCTATTAACTCTTCGTGCGTTACGGTCAGCTCATGGTGATCCGTGCCAAAATGTTTGGCTACTGTCTCAGCATATTTCAGCTCACTGTAATTTGACTCGTCAAAGCCGACAGAAAATGTTTTTGCCGGATAGGAGCTGATTTCGCTCATCAGCGCTACTATCGCTGTCGAATCTATTCCCCCCGACAGAAAGGCACCAAAGGGCACGTCACTAATCATCCTTAATTTTACCGACTCGCGCAGTATGCTCAGGAATTTTTCTACCGCCTCATCATCTGTCGCATTGCTACCGCAGCGATTGCGATCGGGTGGAAGATAGTAACTGTGCTCTTGAAGCAAGCCATTACAATACGTCGCGTAAGTGCCAGGGCTAAGTTTGTATATATCGTTATAGAGTGTATCCGGCCCTGGAACGTATCGATACGCCAAATAATCTGGGATTACGCCGGCATTGATTTCATCGCGCAAATCAAGCACCGCATTAAATGATTTGATTTCAGATGAAAACAGAAGGGAATCATTTCGGGCGGTATAAAACAGGGGTTTTTTTCCAAAACGATCGCGCGCTAAATAGAGTGTTTTCTTAACGTCATCCCAGATCGCAAAAGCAAACATACCGCGGAAATGACTTACACACTGCTCACCATATTCTTCATACGCATGCACAATGACTTCAGAGTCCGACAAGGTTTTAAACACATGTCCTTTGTCGACTAACGTAGCTCTGAGTTCTTGAAAATTATATATCTCACCGTTGAAAACCAAAAAGACGGTTTCGTCTTCATTGCTAATTGGTTGCTTACCTGAGTCAACATCGATAATGGACAGGCGTCTATGACCCATTCCTACAAAACGTCCCTGTTCGTCTGTTGTCTCATAGTAGCCGCAATCATCGGGACCGCGATGCTGAATCGCATCTGTCATCGCATGCAACGAGCTCAATGAGCCCAGCGCGATGTCATTTGAAATAATCCCAGTTATGCCACACATACTTATTTAATCACGTTATTAGAGACGTATTCCCTAGCCACTTTCCGCAAGCCGAAGCTGCATATATAAACCAACCAAGATCAATTTCAATCATTATGACCCATTCGTATTGTTATTAGCTGCGCGGCATTAGAGCAAGGGTAAAATCGTTGTGTTGACGCTGCAATGCAGGCAAAATCATAGTCGATTATTCTAACTGGAGAAACAAATCGCCAAGCGGTTTTATATTAAGCAGCCCAAAAAATTGGTGTCGGCACCACTTGTCAATACGAGCTAGCCTTCTCTTACGGAGTTATCGGCAAAAAACTTATTATAGTGAATGGAGTTTGTGATACTTGCAGGCAAGGCCGCATCAGCGTAACCGCGTAACGCATAGCTGGGCTCTTTATGGCCCAACCTGGATGAGTGCCAGCCAGCGATATACGGCTGCTCTTGCCCTCTCAGTGCCTCCCATGTCATAGCGGAATCCAGCTGAAGGTGCACCACCCGCGCATCGCCGTTTCTCGTTAACGCCCAAACATTGCCATCGCCCTGTCGTTCCACCTGAATCCCGGGGGCGCATTGCAACCATATCTCAATGAGATGACTGTTTTCGCCTTGCAATTGGTCATAAATATCTATCTTTCCAGACTGCGAATTGAGCCGAATCTCTCTGCTATGTTTGACACCGATACCGCGGTAGCCATCATGGCATCCTTTCACCCATTGCTCACCCTGAGCCGAACCACCGTAACCAATCAACTTGGCCGTGGCATGATCTGACCACATGAACGGACCACGCATTACGGATTGGTCTCTGCCATCGACCACCAGACAATTATGCGCACTCGTACTTCGAAAATGATCGCGCCATTGTGGAAAATGATGATAAACATAGGTGCCCGGATCAACCAACCACCACTCCCCATCGAGAGCAAGCGTAAAACTAAGTGCATCGGCATGGCCATGAGCGGCAATGGACAAATATCCGAGCGAGCCCGCATCAAACACCAGGTGACAATCCTCGTTGCCAAGAACTGCATAGCCGCCATCAGGGTATATCCGCGGATAGCAGCGATCATCAAGCAAACAAGGTGGCGACCTACCCAATGTCTCCTGCTCACCACCAATAATTCCATACCAAAAGGCTTTTTCCGCCAAGCTCTGCGGCACACACTTGTCTCTGATCAACTTTTCCGCATCCAACACTTCTTTATAAGGATCCGCAGGCCATACTGCGGAGAACCGCGTGACAAAGCCGTCATCAGCATCCCCCAACTGCGGTGGATGACCGCCTAGCGGTGTCACATCGCGAATAAAATCTGCCATGGCGGCCAGCCGAGCAGCAAATTTCTCGGAAAAAGGTTGGCCAACGCGGCGTCCTGTAATCTGCAAGAACAGCGCGTAATCCAGCACCCAAAGGTGATAATACAAAGCCTGCTCTTTTCCCACACCGTCCGGGAACACTTGAAGCTGTATTTGCTTTTCCAGTTCTGCTTGCGTTTCGACCCGCCATCGCTTGCCGTCCTCACCCAGCTCAAACACCTGACAAGCTAGCCACAACCCGGCAAGCTCACCAAAAAGATGATTGCCAGCCGAGGAATGCCGAGACAGGTAGTGCCGTATAAACCAGGCTTGCTGATATATCGCATTTCCGAAAGCCTCCGCATCGCGGACCACTCCGAACAATCCCGCACCACCATTTCTTGATGCGATCAAGCTATGAACCATGGCCCAGCTAATCAAGCGCAATGCTAGCTCAAGTGCACTGCACCAATGGATGCCGATTGCAAAAGGGTTTTGCTTGACCCAGGTCTCGATTTGATTTGTCACTGGCTTTAGATAACGCTCGTCGCCAGTCAGTGCATAGGCGACGGCCATTGGCACCAGATGGTGGTGGCGCCCCAGCTCCCATACCACTTTAATGTTGCCGACTAGTTCGGCATTACGATAGTTAATTGATTTACCGTAGGTCTGTGGTGCGCGCACGCCGGAAACTGGATCAACATGCCAGTCAAGATCTTGCTTGAGCTGAACCTTTTGGTGACCAAACAAGTTTATCGATCCACAAACCAGATCATCAAGGCGGTTTTTGTCCAAACTGTATCGGCGCTCCCACAGAGACTGATAATCGCTCAACGCGGGTAACAACGATCGTAGCGGGTTCACAGGACTTGCAGGCTTTGGACTCCAGCCGCCAAGCACTCGCTTCTTTTCCACCATCTGCTTAATATGACGAATGGTGCGGAACGTCAGCTCGCGTGCGCCCATACGACGAAGGCGGTTAAACATCCAGCCTAAACTCGATCTCATGGATAACATTCCTGTAGAATAACTAGCATGCTAAATCTGGATTTTGCATTATATAGGGCGGTCAAAGAATTAATAACTTGATCGCTTTTCATATTCTGATTCATCAAAATATGCCTAATAACCAGAATATTAATATGTGGCCCTGTCCTGTCTAGTGGAATGACACATGCATTGCAGATTCACTCTTAATTAAACTGGAAAACCATGATAGCAGCAATATTACTGACCTGTTTTAATCGAAAGGAAAAGACGCTTTCTTGCTTACGTTCAATATATGAGCAATCAAAAGTCGATGACTTAACACTCAACATTTTCCTGGTCGATGACGGCAGTACAGATGGCACTCATAGCGCAGTAAAAAATGCCTTTCCAGAAGTCAATGTGTTGCACGGAAACGGGCATCTCTACTGGAACGGCGGAATGAATTTGGCTTGGAAAGCCGCGATAAAAGAAAATTTTGATTTTTATATCTGGCTTAATGATGACGTATCGCTATCACCCAATGCACTTGCCGCCATATTTAAGGCCTTCGCAGAAGTTTATGCAACGCGCCAAACTGATTCGGTTATCGTCGGCAGCTTCCATGAAGCCGATGGCCTTAGCCATGCCTATGGTGGCCTCTGCGTAAAAAAATCGGCCTGGGGAATCACCAAGACAATCGTAACTCCTGGCGACACAATACAGCAGTGCGACACCTTCAATGGCAATTTGGTCTTGATACCTAAAAGTGTTGTTAATGTGATCGGGCTGCTCGATGAGCGCTATACGCATTCGTTTGGCGATATAGACTACGGACTACGCTGCATGGCGAAAGGCATACCGATGTATATCACTCCTGATTATCTGGGAGAGTGCCCAAGAAATACCACAGAAGGAACCTGGCTCGATCCTAATAGTTCTCTAATAGAACGTTATAAACGCTTGGTACGCCCCACCGGACTACCACCCTCGGAATATTTTTATTCCTACAAAAAAGACTACTCTAACATTGCAGGGATACTAGCATTAATAAAGCTTTACTTAAGATTACTGTTTCCGCGGCTATGGGCCAAACTATCTCATAGAAAAACTGAAAAATAGCCTCATCAAATATATCGCTTTTAATGACTTACATTGCTTGAAAATAGCCGCTCAAACTCTAAATTCGATTTTATAGTTGACACCTATTTGCTCGTTTAATAAACAACCTAAAGAGCTGCATCCCGTTATATTGTTTGCTATACAAAGAAAATGTCCGCTGACAGTTTTCCTGTCAGCGGACACAGTTAGAACTATCCCAAATTAATGTGTTATTGGCGAAGTAGAGACAATGAAGTTATCGTAATAATGGTACTGGTCAGAAGGTGGACGGTTTCTTGGATCACTTGGGTTGCCACCATAGTAGCTCTGCATCCATACTCCATCAACAAGACGTGTACTCGATGCATCTCTCCAGCGATGTAGTTGCTCTGACATTAAGACACCATCCACCCAGATCTTAAGTTCGCCATTCTTCTGGCCGCCCGTATTTACCTTCATATACTGCTCGATCTTGATCCAGCGACCACGAGGGACAAGATACTGCCCTGAAACAGCTTCAGAGGTAGGGTCAACCGTGTTAAGCCAGTCATAGTCCTGCACGCGATCCTTGTCGTAAAAATACCCTGCCAGGCTACCCTCGCCGCGGCCAAACGCCTCCTGGCTGTGGCTCTGCATGATTCCGCTGAATGCCACCAGTGTTTCTGGTCTCGGAGTCTCCCTGCCGTGCGATGCCTCCAGCATGGTGCCGTTGATCAAACCAGGTGTTTTATGCTGAAGTGGTTGAAACCAACCGGACGGTATATAAAAGTCATAGGCAAAGTAATATTCATTTGATGGAGGCAAATCGGCTCTGAAGCGGAACCCGCCTGCCGCGACACCAGTGCCGTGCAAGGTACGCAATACATTGCCACGGCCTGAGTTGGCCGGGTCAGCAACAATATCCACCGAGTTTCTGTTTGGCCCATGTACGGTTTCATTTCTGTAGCGGCTGAATTCGGATAGCCCGTTGCTGCGCCAAGAGTTGACGTTAAAATCTGAGCGTAAATCTGCTTCGCGGTAAGCGCCCCGGCTCAGGCGCTCAAAATCGGCATTTAAAACAGTGTTTGCTGACGATGTTCCACTATCACCCACGCCCAGCAAACTGACTGTTCGTGTTGCAGTCATATTGTCGCTGACTGAAAGCAGACCGCTCCTATTTCCTGATAAAACAGGAGTAAACGTGACGTTGATGGTGCAGCTCTGACCACTTGGTACATAGCCACTGCAAGCATTAGTCTGGCTAAAATCACCGCTCGTTGTCATGCTGGTAATGGTCAGTGGTGCACTGCCAATATTGGTCAGTGTTATTGAATTGGTGGCACTACTACCCACCGCAATACGGCCAAAGTTAACATTGCTGGCTGAGAAAGAAATAACAGGCGCTGGCGTTTCGGTGCTATTGCCACCCGAACCGCTATTATTATCAGTAGAGCTGCCGCTGCCGGATGACAAAGTGGGCCTAGCCAAGGTTGGTGATAACGAACTAACGGAATTCGTATTCGCCCCTGTGTACTGACGGTCTGACTCGAGGATGATGCCGATATCCTTGATTTGAACCTGCGTACCTGGGACATACAGATTCTCGACATTGGTCGGAATAGCAGAGATATCCAGGCCGCTATCACCGTCAATTGACCCGTCATTGAACAGGTCTTCTGCAAGTTTTAACACAACATCGGCAGAAGATAATGTATTTCCCGATGCTACCCTAAGTTCAACAATGACTGCCGCCAGCGCCTCAATAGCGGCGCGATGCTGAATAATGGCGGCTTGTTGCACCTCGCCTGACATTGCCTCGCTTAATACTGCAGGTGTGCTCAGAAAGTTGACACTTGATTCGGCGCCAAACCCAAGGGCGGCACCGACATCTGTTATCGCAGTAGCGAAATTATTTTGAAATGCCGTGTTGGAAGAGGCGCTGGTTGAATTCGATTTTGCCATCTCATGGGCAATGGTGGTATACGGTGTGGCAAAAATTGGATTACCTGCCAAAGCATCTTCAATGGTAAAGATGCTGGTTAATTTTGTGATCACAGGCACCTGGTTACTATTAAGATCTATACTGCTTGCACCATCGACGACCAGAACCAGTGGGCGGGATATATTCGTTGGAATTTCCAGGGAAGCAGACATGCCAACGGAGTTGGTGACCCCAATTGCGATAGGGAGCGCCGGATCATAGGACAAGGCTAGTGATGTATTGAGTTCATATATTGAGACTGAGGCATTAGCAAGAATGCCCTTAATCCCCGAGCCCTGAATCGTCACCGTCGACTCCTGGGGCAAACTGTTGCTGCTGTTGCTACCGCCACCACCACCGCAAGAACTCACAACAATCGAAGTCAAAATAATCATCGCTAGAGAGAATAGTCGTAAACCCATATCGGTCACCGTGCAGTGAAGTGAATATGGTTTGCATTCTGCTCCTACATTTTTAGCGGGTTAGTGATTAAGTTCTCATTTCGTAATGACTGTTTTTTTTGCTCAATTCTTTACTCAAGAAGATGCGAACTGACACGCAAATTTATACGTTATCTATAGGGCTTGGCCCGTATCGAAGCTGCCACTTAGGCTGTGAGAAGATTGCAACCACTATCAAAAGTGGTGTGGTGCTGACAAGCTAGCTTCAGGAGGCTCTATGCTGGACACAGTACAGAGCAAACTCACCTCTATCCCGTGCCTGGCACTCCTACTAAAACACGGTTTAAGATCGTTGTTCGTCAAAGAGCTTCCTCTCCCAGGCCAGCGCACTGGAAACTATGACGTCCAAATCATCATACGTGGGCTGCCAGTTTAAAATGCGTTTTATTTTATCGGCATTCGCCGTCAACTCTGGCGGGTCACCGGCTCTTCTCGGTTTTTCTGTTATGGACAAACTATGTCCCGATGCTTTTTCAACGGCACTCAACACCTCGGCAACACTATAGCCTCGGCCATAGCCGCAGTTGAAGATATTAGAATCACCGCCCTGACTTAAATACTCCACTGCCTTGATGTGTGCTGACGCAAGATCTTCTACGTGAATATAATCGCGCACACCCGTACCATCTTTGGTGCTGTAGTCTGTTCCGAAAATAGATATTTGGTCTCTTTTACCCACTGCGGCTTCACAAGCCACCTTGGTAAGCAGCGTGGCATTGCGAGTCGATTGGCCGATACGCCCTTCAGGATCGCAGCCGGCGACATTAAAGTATCTTAATATGACATAGCGTAGCTGGCTGGCGGCACCGGCATCTCGCAGCATCCATTCAGCCATCAGTTTTGAGGTGCCGTATGGGTTAATCGGATTTAGCGGAGTGCCTTCTTCTGTTACCGGATTTTTATCGGGCATCCCGTATACAGCCGCTGTCGATGAAAAAATGAAATTTCTTACCCCAGCCTCGACGCAGCATTCAATCAGGTTTCTGCTATAACAGGTATTGTTCTCGTAATACTCCAGCGGATTCTGCACCGACTCCGGCACCACTGTTTTGGCAGCGAAATGCAATACTGTTTCAATTTTGTTTTTCCTTAATATCTCCGAGACAAGGGATTTGTTCCCTGTATCACCGATAATCAGCTTGCCGTATAAAACCGAGCCCTTAAAGCCTGTTGACAAATTATCGAGAATAAACAGATTGCCAAAACCTGATTCACCCAACTGCTTAACGACGTGACTACCAATATAGCCGGCGCCACCGGTAATCAGTATTGCTGCCTCTTTCTTCATTTCCAATCCTCTTGAAAGATACCCAGTATTTTATTGATATAAAAATAACTTAAAATACAGGCTGTTAATGCCGGTGCGGCCTCTGGTTTGTTCATTATTTTCCATTCGTGCGCGGGCGCGGATCAGAAAAACCAATTAGTTGTGGATTCCCACCTGCGCGGGAATGACATTCAATCAGAATGATCCCTACCATTTACGACCGTCACTGGTTTTGTAAAAAAATTTCTATTGTTTCGGTAATTCTCGGTAATAAGCAGCACGCTACCATGTATTGCCGGCCTGGTTGCGCCGCGCTCTTAGAGCAACAAGTGAACCATCACAAAAACATGAGTCTGTCGTTTTTAAATATCGATTGAAACCACCCCGAAATTAAAACACCGAAAAAGAGCATGTGTTCAAAACTAAAACCATCAGATCGTTTTATTAACCAAACAACATTTTGACAACCCAACGCCGAAGGTACCTTATGATTCGTGAAAAATCTTTTTTGGAAAACTCTTTCACATTCCAGCCTAATGGTTGCTTTGCAACACCATAAAAATGCTTCCATAGCGAATAGCCAAAGATTTCAGGCAAAGACCCGTAACTTGATTTGAAGCCTGGATATGAAGCAACCAACAACGCCAAGTAGGGGCTTTTGCAAAACAGAGATGGGCTGGGGCGCGGCACACCTGCCCAATGGATAAAACTATTCTTGCCGCCTTTTTCAAGTATGGCATCGACATCGGCATACTCTTCCGTCCCTCCCCAGACATAACGATCAAGTCGGGGAAAATATTTTTTTGTGATCTGTTTTTTCTGGATCAAATAATTAAACCTGCCTTGATCAAGAAAAAACACTGAGCCATCTTTCCATGAAAACTCTTTGTTCAACTTATCATTGTAAAATTTTTCTTCTTTTTTGTGGTGTTCATAAAAATCTTGCTCGCTAAACGTCTTTCGAGTGCTGGCGAAAAAACCTGAGTTTATTGGATAGGATTGAAACGGATCAAAGTCGGCATCAAACTGCTCCAGCATGGGAAGATTGCCAATTTGAGTTTGAAAGTGAACCATGTAACCTTGATGCAGCTTATGATCACTGTCGGCAATGATCTTCTTCCAATCTGGATCATCACGAATACTTTGAAGAAAAACAAAGTCTTCACCGCAAGCGCATATATCGCTAATCAATGATGAGATATTACGCAGACATATCATGTCGGCATCAATGTATAGAAATTTGTCAAACGGGCCTTGGAATGCCCAAAACTTGCGATCGGAATAGCCCATTTCACCCCAGAAACCATCGGGTATATCCATCACTGGCACTTTGAAAGGGTGGTTAGCAAGATCAAACCCTTCGCCTGGAATAATCGCAACAGGAACCCCGGGGTTAAAATATTGAATACTCTCCACCAGCGCAGTCGATAAATGAAAATCACCGGGATACGTCAGAATATAGATTCCGAAATTAGAGTTTTCGATCTTTTCCATAAAATTCCCATAGTTAAACTATTTGCCTAAATGCAAAAAAATCATTGCTTGTACAACCAACAAAAAACGAAAAGGCTCTTATGCGTACTTAGATAGCGCCATGCTATCGCTATCTTAGCGCGGATTCCTCTTAACAATATAGCTATCCCGCAGCATTAAATGCTGCTGACTTTATGCGTCAAAGAGTATGTCATAAGCCTGCAACAGCTTTGGTGCCTCATGCTCCCATGACAGTTTATCTTCAACACGTTTTCTTCCCAGTTTTCCCATCGCTGTTCTTTTCTTGGCGTTATCAAGCAGCTCGACAATTTTTTCTGCCATGTCCTTGTCATCATTTTTCAGCGCGTACAATGATGCCTCCTGCGCCGAGTATCTTCCCTCGGTCAGATCAAACTGAACAATGGGTTTACCCAGCGCCATGTACTCCATAATCTTGTTCATGGTCGACTTGTCGTTCATTTCATTGGCGACGTCCGGGTTGACACAAACATCAGCCGTGTTCAACATTTGCAGCATTTCTTCGTCCGGCACCCGGCCGGTGAAAGTGACGTACTGCGATATCTTGAGTTGCTCGGCGTAGGCTTTCATTTCGTCCAGTGAAGTGCCGCCGCCGACCAGACCAAAATGCACGTCCTGGCGTCCCATTTCAAAAACGATATGCTGCGCGGCCCTTAACAGGTAATCGATCCCCTCTTGCGCACCCATGACCCCAACATAACCAACCAGAAATTTTTTCCCTTTTTTGAGCGACTCAACAGGCGGCATGATTCGGAGACGATCCAGTTTTGGCCCACTGCGAACTACAAACACCCGCTGCTCGCTCATACCGCCGCGCTCTATGGCTATACGCTTGTAAGACTCATTGGTGGCAATGGAAACATTTGCTGTTTTAAACGACCATTTTTCCCAAGCCAGCATGATTTTATAAAAGAAATCACGACGACCAAATTTGGCCTCATACAATTCTGGGTTGATATCATGATGGTCGAATAAAAACTTTTTTCCAAACAGTTTGAAAAAACCGCCTATCAGAAAAATATTATCGGGCGGATTGCAGGCGTGAATAACGTCAAAGCCACGTGTCAACAGCACGCGGCAGGCCAGCGTAAACTGCCAGAATAGGGCCACTGTGTATTCCAGTAAATACCCCAGCGCGCCCTCTGCTTCAAGAGGCAAGCTATGTCTGTAGATATGCACGCCATCGATCAACTCATATTTTTTTTCGTAGCCCTTGCCGACCGGGCAAATAATCGACACTTCGTAACCGGCCTCGATGAGCGTAGTCGCTTCTTGCCAGACTCGGCGATCAAACGGCGACGGTAAGTTCTCTACAATGATGAGCACACGGCGCGCGCTACCAGCATATGCCGTCATAGCGACCTTCCTTGCTCCTGTCTTGGGTGATGCGAACAAGATCGACAATGACTTGATCGTCCTTTAGTCGATCAAGGACACTGGTAAACTGCTTGTCACCGTTGCCTATCACTATCGTCCTGCCATGCGCCAGCACGTCATCAATACTGCTCACCATTAACTTCGAGATATGCGGAATCTGGTTCATGATGTAGTCTCGATTGGCGCCGACCAGTTTCGCCAGATTGACGTTTTTATCGTAGAGTTTCAGATCGTATCCCTTACCTAATAGCCGCTCTATCAGTTCGACGATCGGGCTTTCGCGCAAATCATCGGTTCCTGCCTTGAAGCTAAAGCCGAGAATACCGATCTGTTTATTACCTTTCTCGGTAATCATATTGAGGCCTTTCTCGACCTGATATTTATTGCTGATCATAATGGAATCGAGAATAGGCACATTGACATCGAGACTATGGGCCTTGTAGGTCAAAGCCCGCACATCTTTGGGCAGACACGAGCCACCAAAGGCAAAACCGGGTTTCATGTAATAAGGGGACAGATTGAGCTTGGTGTCCTGACAAAAAATATCCATGACTGCATGACCGTCGATGCCAACTGCTTTCGATATATTACCGATCTCGTTGGCAAAGCCGACCTTCAATGCATGCCACACATTGTCACTGTACTTGACCATTTCAGCCGTGCGCACATCAGTTTTGATCAATGGCGCATCCAGTTTCTCATAGATGCTTGCCAACAAGTCACCGCTCTTGGCATCGGTTTCACCAATGACGGTTTTGGGTGGATGATAGAAATCGTAGACGGCTGTCCCTTCGCGCAGAAACTCCGGGTTATTACAAACACCAAAACCTATACCGGCCTTTTTCCCCGAGGCTTCCTCTAACGTTGGTATCACCACATCACTCATCGTACCGGGCAACATGGTGCTGCGCGCGACGACAACGTGAAACCCGTCTTTTTGCTTGATCGCCTCACCAATTTGTTCGCACACACCTCTGACATATTTAAGATCGAGACCACCGTTTAACAAGCTCGGTGTGCCAACACAGATAAAGGACATATCACTATTGTTAACGGCATCCTGAACATCGACCGTAGCCCGCAGCGCACCCGACTTAACCGCGTCAGAAACTATCGCGCCAATTTCATCCTCGATAACGGGAGTTTGGCCGCTGTTAATAAGATCGACCTTGGGTTGATAAGGGTCTACGCCAATCACTGTATGTCCCTCTTTCGCTAAGCAACCTGCCGAGACTGCACCGACATAACCCAGACCAAAGATACTAATTTTCATGAATTTCCCTCGTTTAATACCGTATTGGCCGCTGATTTCACAAACCACCCCGATACCTGCAAACAAATATCAGCCGCATTATGCAGTCTGGCGCGACCCACTAAACATTGCTCTCTTTCTGCATAAAAGTATGCTTATCTTAAGGCAGGGGCCCTTAAAACAAACTCACACCATACTGATAGATTTGACTAGTATATTGGCAGAATCCTGAGAGTCTTTACTTTTCATCAACAAACTGGTGCTATAAGTCACTATAGCCTTGCCGGCAGGGCAGCACCAATACACTATCGCTCGCGCCCTTAATCCCGAGCATCTACCTAGATCAATGTCGTGCTTTGAAGCAATGCCTTGTTATTACAAAATAACGATGGCTTATCAGTGTCGATATTTCTGCTAAAATTTCCACACATCACAGCTCATGCTATTATCAATGGCCCTGTTACGCGCATATTTATAGGCTGTTGACAGCCAATTATTTTTAACAAAATTAATATGAGCATTTTATCTACCGATAACTAGCATGCAAGAAAACATTTGGGTGACATCGTCTGGCCTTGCCGTGATTGAGGCAGTCAGTCTTGCGGCAACAAGATTCCAGAACAGTAGCTCAATGCTTTTTTCAATTGCGATTGCAGACCCAGTTTTTCCTGATGAGATTGTTTGCTGAAGCCAGGCAAAAACTGACCTGCACTGGCCGCTATTCGCCAGGCTATGGTATGGCGTCCGAAAAACATATAGTGCTACCCAAAACAGTGTGAGGAAATGAGTAAATGAGGGTTTTATGGTTCACTCACATGGTATTGCCCGATTTATCAGCGGCTCTTAACCGGCCCGTATCACCCCGAGGAGGCTGGATGCCGGCCCTGGCTGATGCGCTCGTGAATCAGGAAAACCTTGAATTGGCTATAGCCACACCACTGGATGTCTCATCACAAAAAGAACTCAACATCAAAGGCATCCGTTACTACGTAATCCCGTGCAGAAAAAAATCCTTGCAAGGTTCAGAACTCAACCCAGCTCTAATCGATGCTTATAAAAAGGTGGTCGATGAGTTTCAACCCGATATCATTCACATTCATGGAACCGAGTACTTTGAAGGGTTGCTGACGGCAAGGCGATATATCAACTATCCTACTGTCATATCAATACAAGGCATCATCGATGTATACAAACATCATTACTTTGGCGGAATCAATCTGCGTACAGTCGTCTCCACGAGAACGCTACGCGACTGGGTAAGATGCGATGGTTTGATCGAACAAAAAATAAA
>JAADGZ010000170.1 GCA_013152045.1 Gammaproteobacteria bacterium | reverse complement strand
CGCAAACTGATTGATGAAAAAAAATATGAACAGGCGCGGGAACAGTTCAATGAGGTGCTTGAGCGTAAACCCGGGCATGTGGATGCTCTGTACTCAAAGGGATTATTGGGGTTACAACTAAGAAAGCTGGACGAGGCACAAGCCAGTTTTGAAAAGCTGCTTAAAATTGGCAAGCGCGTTAGCGAGGCGAATTTTTATCTGGGCGAACTTTATGAGATAAAAAAACAGCCGCAGCAGGCGATGAAGTATTACCGGGGCGTGAAGAAAAATCCCCAGCATATTGAGGCCCAGATCCGCATTGCTGGTCTGCTGGCAGGAATGGGCAAATTAGATGCTGCACGTAGCCAGTTACACCGGATTCAGGCACCGACTCTGGAAGTGCAGTTACGCCTGTATCTGGCAGAAGGCGAATTATTACAGGCAGCCGGGCAGTCAGATGAAGCGTTTGAGCTTTATACTCAGGCGCTGGAGCACATGCCGGCAAATGCCCGTCTATTGTATGCCCGTGCTCTGGTTGCCGAGAAAATTGGACGCTTGAATATTGCGATTCAGGATCTGCAACTGATTCTGAAGAATCAGCCGGATGATATCGAAGCTTTGAATGCGCTGGGCTATACCCTGGTGGATAAAACCGACCGTTTGCAGGAAGGCATGAACTATATTAAAAAAGCCCTGGCACGCAAACCGGACGATCCCGCCATCATGGATAGCGCAGGCTGGGGCTATTATCGATTGGGTAAATATAATCAGGCGTTGGAATTGTTGCACCGTGCCTATGCAAAAATGCCGGATCCGGAAATTGCCTCACATCTGGGGGAAGTTCTCTGGGTCAGCGGTAATCAGGCTGCTGCGCGTAAAATTTGGGATGATGCTCTGCAACAGACGCCAAAGCATGAACTGTTACGCAAAGTGATGCGGCGCTTTATGGAATGAAACGCCTGCTTGGATTCTGCCTGCTACTAGCAGGTTGTGCCAGCACGCCGCCCACTCCTGTTCCTGCACCGGTCGCCTCTCCAGAGCTAACCTGGCAGTCGCGCCAGGTACAGCTTAGCGCCGTGCAGACATGGGAATTATCCGGTCGGGTAAGTGTTTCAAACGAAGACGAAGCCTGGCAGCTAAATGTAATCTGGCACCAGCAGGCTGATAATTACGAAATCCGGCTCACCGGCCCCTTTGGCATGGGCACGGTGCGCCTACAGGGAAGTGAGGACGGGGCTTTCCTCTACGACAGTGATGGCCATACCTATTATGCGCAGGAACCGGATAGCCTGTTGCTGGAACACACCGGTGTTTTCATGCCGATTACCAGCCTATATTACTGGATCCGTGGTTTGCCAGATCCGGCAACCGGAGATATCCAGATATCGCAGCTGGATGCCTGGGGACGGCTCGTACATCTGCGTCAGGATGGCTGGTCGGTTGACTTAAAACGCTATATACGGGTCGACAAGCTGCAGCTGCCGGACAAACTGTTTATGCGCAATGATCAGGGTATCGAAGTGCGTGTGGTGGTTGATAAATGGAAAATAAAGGCAGGTACAAGGGAATAGATACACGATACAATAGGCGATTGTTTTACTCTCTTGGTGGTTCAGTAACCGCGTGAATTCCGAAACTCCTCTCATCGACTGGCCGGCGCCAGCCAAACTCAATCTGTTTTTGCATATCACCTCGCGTCGGGATGATGGTTTTCATAATCTGCAAACGGTGTTTCAGTTTCTGGATGTTACTGACAGCCTGCGTTTTTCAGTGCGTGAGGATGGTGAAATCCGCCGAACCTATGATTTCCCTGGTGTCAGTGAGGAGGCAGATCTGATTTTACGTGCCGCGCACCTGTTGCAGGAGCATAGCGGCGTCAGTTTGGGAGTGGATATCGAGCTGGAGAAAAAACTGCCTCTGGGTGGCGGACTGGGCGGCGGCAGTTCAGATGCCGCCACCACCCTGGTGGCGCTGAATGCGCTCTGGAAGATCGGTTTGAGCCTCACGGCACTGGCGCAGCTGGGGCTACAACTGGGGGCGGATGTACCGGTTTTCGTACAGGGGCAGGCTGCCTGGGCGGAAGGCGTTGGCGAAGCCCTGACCCCGGTAAAATTGCCCCAAGCCTGGTTTGTGGTGCTGATTCCGCCAATAAACGTCTCTACAGCCCGTATTTTTGCCGATCCGCAATTGCGGCGTGATTGTCCAGCGATTACAATACGCGACTTTCTTGCTGGCGTGGTTGTGCACAACGTGTGTGAATTACCGGTACGGGCGCAGTATCCCGAGGTGGATGCAGCACTGACAGCGCTTGGGGCCTATGCGCCAGCAAGAATGACCGGGACAGGGGCATGTGTGTTTGCAGCATTCGAATCAGAGTCGGCAGCGCGTGCAGCCTACGCAGCTTTGTCTGCACACTGGCAGGGCTTTGTCGCACAAGGTATGAATCAGTCGCCACTGGCGCAGAGCCTAAACTCGTTGGCCAGGCTAACTTGATGTGGCAGGTTGATCCTGTTTCTCGGAAGATGATGATAAGAATATTGGCCCTTGGTGTAATGGTAACACTACAGGTTTTGATCCTGTCATTGGAGGTTCGAGTCCTCCAGGGCCAGCCATATTTAAGGTTGCTGCATTTTGTCGGCACCTGTTAACGTGAATCCGGTTTCAATCCGTACGGGGGAAAGCGTGGCCGACAGCATGATGGTATTTGCGGGAAATTCAAATCCGCAACTGGCCCAGGACATTGTGGCGCGTTTAAACATGCCGCTAGGCAAGGCGCTGGTAGGCAAGTTCAGCGACGGCGAAGTAATGGCCGAAGTAATGGAAAATGTTCGTGGTCGAGATGTATTTATCGTCCAGCCAACCTGCGAGCCGACCAATGACAATTTGATGGAACTGATGGTCATGGTGGATACCATGCGCCGTTCCTCGGCCGCACGCGTGACTGCCGTGATTCCTTATTTTGGTTATGCTCGCCAGGATCGGCGTCCTCGCTCGGCAAGGGTGCCGATTACCGCCAAGCTGGTAGCCGATATGATTGGCGTGGCGGGCACAGATCGCGTGCTGACGGTGGATTTACATGCCGATCAGATCCAGGGTTTTTTCGATATTCCAGTGGATAACGTGTATGCCTCGCCGATTTTACTGGGAGATATCTGGCGCCAGAAATATTCCAATCTGATGGTAGTCTCGCCGGATGTGGGCGGGGTGGTGCGGGCCAGGGCCTTGGCCAAACGTCTGGATGATGCCGATCTGGCTATTATCGACAAGCGTCGACCGCGGCCAAACGAAGCCAAGGTGATGAATATTATCGGCGATGTGGAAGGCCGCACCTGTGTGATTGTCGATGATCTGGTTGATACTGCCGGTACTCTGTGTCAGGCGGCTGGAGCACTGAAAGAGCACGGTGCTTCATGCGTGGTGGCCTACTGCACCCATCCGGTGCTGTCAGGACCGGCGGTGGATAACATCAATGCGTCACAACTGGATGAGCTGGTAGTGACGGATACTATCCCCCTGTTACCGGCGGCCCGTGACTGCGATCGGATTCGCCAATTGAGCATAGCCGAATTGCTGGCGGAAACCATGCGCCGTATCAGTAACGAAGAATCAGTCAGCTCCCTGTTTGTTGATTAGTTCCAACAAACAGGGCGCTCTATTTAAGCTGACCTTTACTGGTCAGCATTGCGCCCCTCCCTGGTCGCGGAGAGGGGCATGCCATTTTGCTGAAAAGCAAAACGGTGTTTGTTTTATTTATCAGGAGATACACCAATGAGTAATAATTTTGTTCTAGAAGCAGAATCACGTACGGATCTGGGGAAAGGTGCGAGCCGCCGCCTGCGCCGTACGGGTATGGTTCCTGCTGTCATTTATGGAGCAGGCAAAGAACCTGTATCCATTTCCTTAAAGCATAACGAACTTGTGCATTCACTGGACAACGAAGCCTTCTATTCCCACATTCTTACCGTCAAACTGGGCCAGAACGAAGAGCAGGCTATTCTTAAGGATCTGCAGCGTCACCCCAGTAAGCCCGTAATCATGCATATGGATTTGCAGCGTGTCAGCGCCAACGAGAAAATTCGCGTACATGTACCCTTGCATTTCATTAATGAAGAGAGTGCGCCGGGCGTGAAAGAAGGCGGTCTGGTCAGCCACAACCTGACAGAAATAGAAATTGCCTGTCTGCCAAAAGATCTGCCCGAGTACGTCGAAGTGGATCTGGGCGAACTCGAGCTGGATGCTTCTATTCATATGTCTGAACTCAGCCTTTCAGAGGGTTCCGAAGCGGTTGAACTGACGCATGGCGAAGGTCATGATCCGGCGATTGTGGCGATTCACATGCCGCGTGGTGCAAAGGATGTAGATGAGGAAGAAGGCGAAGCAGCGGAAGGTGAAGCAGCAGAAGGCGGCGACGAGTAATTTTTAGTAACGGAGAGCGGCGTTGTCGGCGCGTGTACAGATGATTGTCGGGCTGGGTAATCCTGGCCTGGAATATGAACATACGCGCCACAACGCCGGTTTCTGGTTTCTGGATGCGCTGAATCCGTCTACGCCTTTTCGCACCGAAAAAAAGTTTTATGGCCAGATCGCCCGCCTGCATCTGGCTGGGCAGGATGTCTGGCTGTTGAAACCCGATACCTTCATGAATAACAGCGGCCAGGCCGTACTGGCGCTGGCACAATTCTACAAGATCGGAGTAGAGCATATTCTGATCGTGCATGATGATCTGGATCTGGGGCCAGGCGTAGCCCGCCTCAAACAGGCGGGCGGTCACGGCGGCCATAATGGCCTGCGCGACATTATCAGTCGCATGGGCGGCAACGGTTTTCTGCGCCTGCGTTTGGGCATCGGTCATCCCGGTGACAAACGCAAGGTACATGGTCATGTGCTGAAAAAAACCTCCATCGATGACAAAATCGAAATCGATCGCGCTATCGAGCGTGCGCTGGCAGTACTACCGATGGTAGTAGAAGGCGAACTGCAGAAGGCGATGAATGAGTTGCACAGTGGCTAGGGACTGGTAGCTAGTGGCTAGGAAAACCGGCTTGTCTCATTTTCGATACTCGACTCGTGATGCGTTGCCAAATTTAGCAGAAAACATTGAGAAATTTTAATTAATCTCCGTTGGATTTAATTTAATTCCCCGCTGCTTGCAGCGAAAAATAGTAGGATGGGTAGAGCGAAGCGAAACCCATCGGCGGATTACAACTTAATACCCCGCCCGCTTGCGGCGGGGTTGTTTATTTCCGTTCGCCCTGAGCTTGTCGAAGGGGGAGCGGAATTAATCGTGAGTTGTTTAAAAACATAAACTCTTTAGTGGTAACCGGTCTGATGTTTTTATATATCCTTAGCCCTCGCCACTAGCTACTCGGAACTAAAAAAATGGGATTTAAATGTGGCATCGTGGGCCTGCCCAATGTGGGCAAATCAACCCTTTTCAACGCGCTGACCCGGGCCGGGATTCAGGCAGAGAATTACCCGTTCTGTACCATCGAGCCGAATGTGGGCATTGTACCGATGCCTGATTCGCGTCTCGATGCGTTGGCGGAAATCGTCAAGCCCGAGCGGGTGTTGCCAACGACCATGGAGTTTGTCGATATCGCCGGGCTGGTGGCCGGTGCCTCAAAGGGTGAGGGGCTGGGCAACCAGTTTCTGGCCAATATTCGTGAAACCGACGCTATTGCCCAGGTGGTGCGTTGTTTCGAGGACGATGACATCGTGCATGTGGCGGGTAAAATCAGCCCGCTGGATGATATTGATGTGATCAACACCGAACTGGCATTGGCGGATATGGATTCGGTCGAAAAGGCCATCGTCAAAGCCACGAAAATGACCCGTTCCGGCGACAAGGAGGCCATCGCAAAACTGGCGGTGCTGGAATCGGTGAAGGTGCATCTGGACAAGGGCGAACCGGTGCGAACACTGGGGCTGGATGTCGATCAGATGGCCCAACTTCGCGATCTGTTTTTGCTCACCGCCAA
>JAADGZ010000210.1 GCA_013152045.1 Gammaproteobacteria bacterium | reverse complement strand
TCAACTCTTCGCTGGCAAAGTCACGCGCCGCCAGTTCGCCCGGATCGAGATAATTCAGCGTGGATTGCATGGCAGCCTGCAACTGCTCACGCGTGAAGGGTTTGGGTAACAAGGCAATGACGCCGGCCTGGCGGATGGGTTCGAGATAGCGATAGTGGGTTTCGCTGGAGATGAGCATAAAGGGGATCTCGGCCAGCACTTCCTCCTCACGCATGGCCTGCACCAGCTCGGCGCCAGTCATGTCGGACAGGTGCATGGCACTGATCACCAGATCCGGCGCAGCCGACTGCATTTCCTGCAGGGCTTCTGCGGCCGTTTTCACCGCAAACAGAACCACAACGCCCAGTTCCCGCAGGTAGTTTTCGATAATCCTGCTCTGTGCAGAGGAAGGTTCAACCAGTAATACGCTGATCGTGTCGATACTCAGTCTGGACATGGCGCCGCACCATTAATTCACAAGTTCCTGGGTAGTTGTCGGTATCGGCGTGGCAGACCTTTAGGGGACTTCTATTTATTCTGGCGGGATGACGACGACTCCCGGCATTCCGGGGGTGACGGCGGCGGCAGGGCGGCGCCCAGCAGGCTCCACTGTTTTTCTTCCTGCATTTCAAATCGGTACGGCTGCTCGCTGGGACGAATCCGGGTGCGGGACACCACACTGAAGTCATCCCCGGCCAGAGGTTCACAGCGAATCGTCAACAAGGCATCACCACCCTCGAACTGCTTCAAGGCCTGAAGGTTCTCGATGCGCCCACACTCTGTGCCATCGTCCACCGGCGTCGTGCTGCCTGGCAACTGATCCCGGTCCGGTGAGCCACGATAGATCACGCCCTGCGGCCGGTCGCTGAAGGTCAGCGTTTCACCACACTCGGTGATCAGGCTTGCCGGCCCCGCCTTAACGGCACCGAGCAATGGTTCCGTCTTCGGCCAGTACAGCAACACCTTGCGATCTGTGCCCGCCATATCCTCCGCCATAATCGTGCCGTGGTAGATAAAGTTGGTACAGCCGCTGAGGACAACGACCACCAGTACTACAAGAAACCGTGCCCACCTGTTCATTGCTAGCCCCCTGAAAAATATGTCGCTAGTTGGTAATCATGTCCACTAGGCCATCACCCACTGTTGGGTTATCCCAGTAAGCCACATGCGACATCAGCCAGACGCGCCCCGTGTCCACAGGACGGTCGCGGATCACCCAGCCCTGTTCAGGATCATCGGTCTGATATTTCTCGGCAATGTCATAGCCTGTCAGCTGCTTGCCAAAAATACTCCCGGACACCACCGGGTCCGTGCGATCCCAGTAATTCACCCAGCGAAACCACTTATTGCCCGGTCCAAGCTTGCCGACCCGGCGGCGCTCCTTGCGAAACATAGCCAGACCTATGGGGGAACCCAGTGTCACCAGGCCCTGCACCGGCCAGGTGCGGCGTGAATCACGCTCAAACAGCCCTTCCTCACGGATCAGCTCATTCACCACATCGAAGGCGTAAATCGTGCCTAGACTGTGGGCCACCAGATAGCAGGGATTGCCCTTGCGGTAGATATCAAGAATCTGCTCACGCAGGCCGGCACGAATCCTTGCCGCGGTGCTGGTATCGAGATAACTGGTGACCACATCCGCGATCAGGTCGAATGCCTTATCGACGATAACCTTGCCAACCGGCGTACTCACCAGCATCTTGGCTAACATCTTATAGCGCCTCTGTGCCGTATCGTTGATATTTTCATAACGGTACATTTCCGTCTGGAATTTTAGCGGAATGTTACCCAGCCGGTTCTCAATCAGTTGCTGGATCTGTTTATGTTGTTTTTGATCGGCATCACTGCCGATCTGCACACCATGCACGACCAGCACCTTGCGCGGTTTTCTGGGATTGACGCTCATGAAACACCCCCCTGTGAACGGAAATGTAAAAAAGCAACAAAAGAAAAGGCCATAGCCTCGGGGCGAACACCCCAATGAAATCGGACTATAACATTGAATGTAGCACAATTTTCCGGAACTGGACTGCGCAAATAAAATCATTCATTACTGATAAAATCCGCCCTCTCATCAAGCCTCTGTTTAACCTTTCGCCACTCAGGCAGGACATGATCCATCAGCCGGTAAAAACGGCAACTGTGGTTAAGTTCACGCAAATGGCAAAGTTCATGCAGAATCACATAGTCGATGAATTCCACCGGCGCCTTGATAAGGTGTGTGTTCAGGGTCACAACCCGCGAGTTGCAGCTTCCCCAGCGACGACGCATTTTGCGCAATTTCAACTCTGGCACAAAATCCACCCAAGGTACGGTTTTACTCAAGTCGGCAAGACGTTGCTGAAATACCGCACGCGCCTGCTCACGGTACCAGCCCCAAAGCCGATGCTTTACGCTATCGGGATTTGTATTGCCGGCGTGAATATAGAGGGATTGCGCAGATATACCCTGGGGGTGTCGATGATATCGTGAATTGAACGGTCTCAGGCGATACCGCTTGCCAAGAAAAAGGTGCTCTTCATCTTCAAGATAGGATAGTGGCCGAACAAAACCCGTGCCCTCTTCGATTTCGTCCCGGCGCTGTAACAGCCATTCTGCCCGCTCAACAACCCAGCGTCGAATCTGCAACAGGCTCACCGAGGCCGGCACATCGACCAGCACACCGCCATCCGGAAGAATCCTGATCAGGGAACGTGTCTTCCTGCGCCGATTGAAATTCACGCGGTAGGAAAGCGAGCGGCCCTCGACGATTATTTCCTGATCAACCACCGCCGCTCACACTATTCAACCGTTACGGACTTTGCCAGATTTCTCGGTTGGTCGACGTCCGTACCTTTGAGCACCGCGACATGATAGGAAAGCAACTGCAGGGGGATAGTATAGATAATCGGCGAGATGGCATCTTCCACGGATGCAACTTCAAGCACCTGCACGCCCTCTGACTCCTGCATTTCGGAATCCTCTCCGGCAAACACGATCAGCTTGCCGCCACGGGCACGGACTTCCTGTAGATTTGACTTGAGTTTTTCCAGCAACTCATTGTTCGGCGCAACGGCTATGACGGGCATGTCGGCATCCACCAGCGCCAGCGGCCCGTGCTTCAGCTCACCGGCCGGGTAGGCCTCGGCATGAATATAAGAAATTTCCTTGAGCTTCAGGGCGCCTTCCATGGCCACCGGATACTGTGCGCCACGGCCCAGGAACAGGGCATTGTGTATATCGGCAAACTGCTCGGAAATTTCTTGAATGGATTTATCCAGATTCAGGACATGCTCGACCTTACCCGGCAAACTTTCCAGCTCATTGACCAGGCGGCTTTCATTTTCTGCACTCAAACCACTGCGCCGCCCGAGGACGATGACCAGCAACATGAGTGCAACCAGCTGGGTGGTAAATGCCTTGGTGGAGGCCACACCAATTTCCGGCCCTGCACGGGTCAGTAAAACCAGATCCGACTCGCGAACCAGCGAGCTTTCCGGGACGTTGCAGATGGACAGGGAATGGCCGAAGCCCAGACGCTTTGCCTCTTTCAGGCCGGCCAGGGTATCGGCGGTTTCACCCGATTGTGACAGTGTGACGATCAGTGAGTTATTGCGCACCACAGGCTTGCGATAGCGGAATTCGCTCGCCACTTCCACGCTGCAGGGAATGCCCACGATGGATTCCAGCCAGTACCTGCCGATCAGGCCGGCATGGTAACTGGTGCCGCAGGCGATGATGTGCACGCCCTGCACATCATCAAAAATCTTTTCCGCTCCGGCGCCAAAGGCCTGCTCGAGAACCCGGCCACTGGCAATACGCCCTTCAAGAGTATCGGCAATAGCGCGCGGCTGCTCAAAGATTTCTTTCAGCATGTAGTGACGATATTCGCCACGCTCGACGGAATCGGCGCGCAGCTCGCTTTCGCGAACCGGTCTTTCAACTTGTTTTCCCGAGGCATCAAAGATGGTCAGTGAGTCACGGCGTATGTCCGCAATGTCGCCATCTTCGAGAAAGATAAACCGTTGTGTAACGGGAAGTAGAGCAGCTACATCCGAGGCGATAAAATATTCCCCAATGCCTATGCCGATCACCAGTGGGCTTCCCAGGCGCGCGGTCACCAGGTGATCGGGTTCCTCGCTGCTGATCACTCCCAAGGCATAGGCGCCATCAAAGTCCATCACGGCATTTTTTACCGCCGTCAATAGATCTTGTCCCTTTCTGACCAGGTAATTGTGTATCTGATGTGCGATGACTTCGGTGTCGGTTTCCGAGGTAAAGCGATAACCCGCGGCGCTCTGTTGCTCGCGCAACGCTTCGTGGTTTTCGATAATGCCGTTGTGCACAATGGCGACAATATTTTCACAGATATGTGGGTGGGCATTTTCCTGACTAGGCACACCATGTGTCGCCCATCTTGTGTGTGCAATACCTATGCGGCCATGCAGGCCGCCCGCGATTTTTTCTTCCAGGCCTGCGACCTTTCCCTTTGCGCGCACGCGCTGCAGACTGCGACTCTCATCCAGAATGGCAACACCGGCTGAATCATAACCTCGATACTCAAGCCTTCTCAGGCCTTCGAGCAATATAGGGACAACATCCCGATCGGCAACGGCGCCTACAATTCCACACATAACTATAATCCTAGGATAATTCCAGTATTTTCAGTAATTAGCGTTTTGTTTTTAGCGGACGCTTCCATCCCTTGCGGGTTTTCTGTTCGCTACGGCTCAACGTCAACTCACCGGCCGGTGCATTGCGCGTAATCGTTGAACCTGCACCGATGGTCGCACCATCACCGATGGTCACGGGCGCAACCAGCTGGGTGTCCGAGCCAATAAATACATCATCACCAATCACCGTCAGATGTTTGTTGGCGCTATCATAGTTGCAGGTAATGGTTCCCGCACCCACGTTAACGTTGGCACCCATACGGGTATCACCCACATAGGTCAGGTGATTGATCTTGCTGCCCTTG
>JAADGZ010000219.1 GCA_013152045.1 Gammaproteobacteria bacterium | reverse complement strand
ACAGGATATCCGCGAACTGCATATCGGCCTGCTCAATATGATGCCCGATGCCGCGCTTGCGGCAACCGAGCGACAGTTTTTTCGCCTGGTAGGCGAGAGCAATCCTATTGCTCAGTTTTACGTGCATCCCTTCAGCTTGTCGCAATTACCGCGCAGCGAAAAAGCCCGGGACTATATTGAAAAATATTATGAGCCATTCGAGCTTATTCGCGAGCAGGGACTGGATGCCCTGATCGTCACGGGTACCAATGTGGTTGGACCGGAACTGTCAAATCAGCCGTTCTGGGAACCATTGATCGAGGTGATCGACTGGGCACTGGATAACGTAACTTCGATCCTGTGTTCCTGCTTGGCCACCCACGCCATGTTGCAGTTTCGCTACGGTCAGAAGCGTATATTGCAGGAAAAGAAAATCTGGGGCGTCTTTCCTCATCGGGTGGTAGATAAAACCCATCCCTTGGTTAACGACATCAACACCCGCTTCGACGTACCCCATTCACGTTGGAATGCGGTAACGCCTGAGCAGTTCGATAAGGCCGGTCTGCGAGTCCTGGTCGAGGGGGAGCAGGGGGTGCATCTGGCCACTAGTGCCGATGGATGGTCTGCGTGTGGTTTTTTTTCAGGGCCATCCGGAATACGACACTATTTCCCTGTTGAAGGAATTCAAGCGTGAAGTGTTGTTGTATGCCAGCGGCAAACGCGCGGATTTCCCGCCCTTTCCGGAAAATTATTTTTCTGAATTTGCCAAAGCAGTGATTAACGAATACCGTTTAGCTATCGAGAACAATCGAAAACGAGGCCAGCCTGTGCCGGAGTTTCCTGAGCAACTGATAGCCAGAGAGTTGGACAACACTTGGCGTGATAGTGCTGTGGAAGTGCTCGGTAACTGGATGGGTGCCATCTACCAGGTGACCAACAGTGATCGGCGAATTCCTTTTATGGATGATGTCGATCCGGATGATCCGCTGGGATTGAATCGAGTGGAGAAATAATCCACATGGCCCGGCACGAAGACAAACAGTGTCCTCGCTGCCAACGACTGTTTGAATGCAAGAGTGGTTCGATTACGCTCTGTCATTGTTCAGAAGCCCATCTTCCCGATGACATTTTGGAAGCCCTGCGTCTGCGTTATGACGACTGTCTTTGTCCTGCCTGCCTGCAGGAAATACATAATGTGATTAAGACAGTCGAAGCCTGAGCTGCTTATCGTGCAGGTTTGCTTTTGCGCTGGTATCCGGCTATCGCCATGACACCGGTTAGCATCAGCCATAATGCTGATGGCAGCGGCACGGCGCTGGGATGATCGAGGTAGCTGAGCTTGACTCCATACATCCCCAGATTGAATGTTTCATCGGTTTGGTAAACCAGGCCAAGAAAATATTTTCCCGCATCGGCCTTAAAGTTAAAGTTGCCGCTGTTCCAGATCTGCCCCATTTTTTTAGTACTACTAGTGACAGTTAGGCCCAGCATATCGAAGCGGGTGGGGAAATTGAAATCACTCAATGTTGCCTGATACGTTCCGCTATGGCTAAGATTTACACTCTTATTTAAATAGCCGACATAAGTCTCATCATTGCCGCTTACCAGCTTGGCGTTTTCATAGATGACTGTATTAGCCTGTGAAATAGGTGCACTGGCGAGTAATGCCAGGGTCAGCAAATACTTCCAGTTGCGGGAAATTTTGTTTGTTTTAACCACTCTTCTTCTCCTTCTTTATGCCGATTGATACTTTTCGACAAGATACTTTTTCATAAATTGATAGACTTCATTGTTTTTAAGCTTAATGCCAGTGACCTGCCTGAATCTTTCCTGAATGATTTCTACCGGCATGCCGCATAGGGCTAGCAGTTCAATATCGTTCCGTGCAACCTGCATGTTAGGTTCACTGGTTTCGGCATTAATGATGTTATCCAGTTTGTCGGCATCCAAATCAAAGTGCCGATTCAGTTCATTGCAATATTCAATCATAGTCGGCAGCAGCGTTGTCCCCTTTAATTCCGGGTTATGAAATGCCGATAATCGCGTTAGCGTGGTTCTGATGGCATAACGCACGACATCAGAATGTCTCACCTGTAGCCTTTTTGCGGTTGTTTTTATTTTTGCGTGATCGGCTTCGGACATGCGAACCGAGATGCAGCTCGTTTTATTTCCCATTTTCCGTGTCTATCCCTAGCATTGTTTGTGAGCGCACTTTCGCATGCGTGTATGACGCATGTATGACAAAACATATACGAAATGATTATGAATGTAATACAAATGAAGTCGGCATTTAGGTTTGATCGGTTAGTAATCTATGTGGGATTGATGATTTTGAGGGAGGATAAAAAAACGTGACCGCAGTCACAGTTTTTTGGCGCTAAATCAAGTCGGTATGCTTACGGGTCGTCATGATAACTAAATCATGAACGGCCGATCCCCATGCATACACATATTAAAAACAGTAACTTAGAAAAACGAAGGACTAGAATACGCGGGCTTTTTATAGGCCTTACCCTGCTGCTATGTAGACCGCTTTGGGCGACGCCAAATCTGGATATGCGGGAGATACCGAGCAAACACAGCTTGCATGAGCTGGTCTTGCAACTGGATCAGCAGGGCGTTACAGAAAAGCAGAAAGTGGCCGCCGTCAATACGTTTTTTAATCACATGCCGCGTGCGCTGGATAAAACAGTGTGGGGCCAGAAAGATTACTGGGCAACTCCCGATGAACTGTTGCGTCAGCGCAGGGGCGACTGCGAAGATGTCGCTATCGCCAAATATTTCACCTTGCGCAAACTGGGCATTGCGGATAGCCATCTGCGCCTTGCCTATGGAAAAATAGCGGATCTTCAGCGGGGAACGATTGAGCCTCATATGGTATTGATTTACATACCCAGTAATGGCAGCCCGCTGGTGCTAGGTAGTTTGAATGGGCATTTATTAAAAGTGTCGGAACGCCAGGATCTGATTCTCGAATATACCTTTAATGTTCAATCGCTGTGGCGCTGGCGGGCAGATTCCTCGATTCTGCTGGGCAAGGCTGAGGTTTTGGCGCCCTGGCGAAAACTGCTGAAACGGCTATAACCTACGTTCGTGGTGAGTCCTTCGGCGTTGCTCAGGAGAGCCTTGTCGAACCATAAATATGAAATTCTAATTCAATTTAGATAAACCACCGCCTCTGGCGGTGAGACTCAAAAAGGCTCTGCCGTTTCGTCGTGCGGAGGAGGTTATGGTCTTTTTTCTCTCATTCCCACGCTCCCGCGTGGGAATGCATACCGAAGCTTGGTCAATAGATCGATCCTGCCACAAGCTGATTAGCCCGGAACAAACGCATTTTGTTAGCCTGACAATGCCGCATTATGTATTTCCACGCGGGAGCGTG
>JAADGZ010000207.1 GCA_013152045.1 Gammaproteobacteria bacterium | reverse complement strand
CTTCGCTCTACCCATCCTACCCTACCCCATTTTTGACTATGCGTAGGATGGGTAGAGCGAAGCGAAACCCATCAAACAGCGAAACCCATCAAACAAAAAACCCGCACAGGGCGGGTTTTTCATGGAATGAGCCGGGATGCCGGTTTATTTAATCTTGGCTTCCTTGTACATCACATGCTTGCGAACCACGGGATCGTATTTTTTGATCTCCATTTTTTCGGGCATATTGCGTTTGTTCTTGCAGGTGGTGTAGAAGTGGCCGGTTTTGGCACTTGAGACCAGTTTGATTTTATCGCTTGCCATAATCCTTCTCCTTAAACCTTTTCGCCGCGGCGACGCATATCGACGAGAACTGCGTCGATGCCTTTCTTGTCGATGATGCGCATGCCTTTAGAACTCAGGCGAAGGCGTACAAAACGCTGCTCGGACTCAATCCAGAAACGGTGGCTGTGCAGATTCGGCAGGAACCGGCGACGGGTTTTATTGTGCGCGTGGGAAACATTGTTTCCGCTCATCGGGCGCTTGCCGGTAACTTGACAAACTCGTGACATGACTCATTCTCCAAAAATTTTCATATTCAGCCCGGCATTAAGATCCGGGTCCGGCATCAAAGACCGCGCATTCTACGGAAATTGCAGCTGGGATACAAGCGTAATCCTGTTCAAATCCAGCCTCGTTCCGAAAAGGCGACACATTCCCCGTCACCGATGACAATATGGTCCAGCACGCGCACATCGATCAGTTCCAGGGCCGCCTGCAGACGCCGGGTTAGCTGACGATCGGCCTCACTGGGTTCAGCCACCCCAGAGGGATGGTTGTGGGCGAAAATCACCGCAGCGGCGTTGTGCTCCAGGGTCTGTCTCACCACCTCACGCGGGTGGACACTCGCGCCGTTGATGGTGCCTCGGAACAGTTCCCTGAAATGGATCACCCGGTGGCGGTTGTCCAGAAACAGGCAGGCGAAGACTTCAAAAGCATGGTCACGCAGGCGGGCGCTGAGGTACCGCTGGGTGGCGGCCGGATCGGTGAGCGCCTCGTCACGTATCAGGGTCGCGTGTAGGTGGCGCTTGCCCATCTCCAGCACCGCTTGAAGCTGGGCGTATTTGGCCGGTCCGAGTCCGGGTTGTTGACAGAATGGATCCCGGCGGGCGCTAAGCAGGCCGCGCAGGCCAGAAAATTTTTGTAATAAATCCCGTGCCAGATCTACTGCCGTTTTGCCGGGCATGCCCGTGCGTAAGAAAATAGCTAGTAATTCGGCATCAGAGAGTGCGGCTGCGCCCTGCTGTAGTAGTTTTTCGCGTGGACGTTCTTGTTCCGGCCAGTCGGTAATAGCCATGTAATGACCTCCTTGTCATATTCTCATTTTAGTTTGCTTGCTTTGTTTTTGTTGGTCGTGGCTTAACCGTAGCGTCCGGTAATGTAGTCCTCAGTTTGTTTCTCGCCTGGATTGGTGAACAGCAGGCGGGTGGCGCCAAACTCGATCAACTTGCCCAGATACATAAATGCGGTGTAGTCGGAGACGCGTGCCGCTTGCTGCATGTTGTGGGTAACGATGACGATGGTGTAGTCACGTTTGAGTTCGTCGATTAACTTCTCAATTTTCAGGGTCGAGATGGGATCGAGCGCCGAGGCGGGTTCATCGAGCAATAACACTTCGGGCTTGATAGCGATTGCCCGAGCAATACACAGGCGTTGTTGCTGACCGCCCGAAAGCGCCGTTCCTGAATGGTGTAGCTTGTCCTTGATCTCATTCCAGAGCGCGGCTTTTTTGAGTGCCCAGGTGACGCGGCGATCCATGCTGGCTCGTGACAGGCGCTCGTAGAGGCGCACACCATAAGCAATGTTGTCATAGATGCTCATAGGAAACGGGGTTGGTGACTGGAACACCATACCGACGCGTGCACGCAGCAGGTTAAGATCGATGCCCCGGGCGAGAATATTTTCGCCGTCGAGGATGATTTCGCCGCTTGCCCGGTGTCTTGGATAGAGCGCGTATATGCGGTTGAAGCAGCGCAGCAAGGTCGATTTGCCACAGCCCGAGGGGCCGATAAAGGCGGTGACCTGATTTTCCGGAATATCTAGATTAACATCGAAAAGTGCCTGCGATTTTCCATAATGGAAATTCAGTCCACGTAACGTGATCTTGGAGGGTACTTCCTCCGTGCCTTGAGTGGGCACATCTGACTCCTGTGTTCTTGACTGTGCGTTATCTGCGTGTTCCAGATTGCCCAGATTGAATGGGATGACGGATTCTTTCATAGTCAGGCGTATACCTTGCGTCAACGCTGTCGTTCCGGCTCAGGCAGGAACACGCGTACAATGATGTTGAGTAATAGGATACCAGCGGTGATAAGCAGGGCTCCCGCCCATGCCAGATGTTGCCAATCGTCATAAGGACTCATGGCAAACTGAAATATCACCACCGGAAGATTGGCTATCGGTTCGTTCAGATGGGTACTGGAAAATTGATTGTTCAACGCGGTGAACAGCAGTGGTGCGGTTTCACCACTAACCCGGGCAACGGCAAGCAGGATTCCGGTGAGAATCCCCGAGCGGGCGGCGCGGTAAACGATAGAGACGATCACCTTCCAGCGCGGTGCGCCAAGGGCAGCGGCGGCTTCACGCATACGATCAGGAACCAGGCGCAGCATATCCTCGGTGGTGCGAAGCACAATCGGCAGGACGATCAGAGCCAGGGCGAGACCACCGGCATAGGCGGAAAAATGCCCCATATGGATGACCACTACTTCGTAGACAAAAACACCGATAATAATCGAGCTGAGCAGCACATCACTGATGAAACGAACGACGGCGGCAAAGCGCGTATCGCGACCGAACTCGGATAGATAGGTTCCGGCAAAAATTCCAACAGGCGCACCAATGGCTACCCCTAGAGCAATAAGAATGAGACTGCCGGTGATAGCATTGGATAGCCCACCGGTTTCGCCCGGCGGCGGTGTGGCCTGGGTGAAAAGGTCCCAATTAACATATTGAATACCCTGGCTAACCAGCGTCCAGAGTAGCCAGGCCAGCCATAATAGTCCGAACAGGGTGGCTAGCATCGACAGCGTGAGGCTGACCAGGTTCAGCAGGCGGCGTTTGCGATAGAGGTAAAGATCGATAGCCATGTCAGGTGGAGTGACCTTCGTTAATCTGTAAGCGCATAAGCAGGACCCGTGCGACCGCGAGAACAATGAAGCTGATTAGAAACAAAATTAGTCCTAGCGAGATCAGCGATGAAGTATAGATCGGACTCACTGCTTCGGTAAACTCATTGGCCAGGGTCGAGGAAATAGTGTTACCTGGCATGAACAGCGAGTTGCTTAATTCATGTGCATTGCCGATTACGAAGGTGACCGCCATGGTTTCGCCCAGCGCACGTCCAAGCCCGACCATGACGCCACCGATGACACCTACCTTGGTGTAGGGTAAGACCACATGGCGTACTACTTCCCAGGTCGTCGAGCCGAGGCCATAGGCGGATTCTTTCAGTACCCGCGGTGTTGCCTCGAACACATCGCGCATGATGGCGCTGATAAAGGGAATAACCATAATAGCTAAAATCAACGAGGCCGTGAACAGACCGATGCCCAGTGGTGGGCCGCTGAACATGACGCCGACGATAGGCAGATCGCCAAAATGTTCAGTAATCCAGGGTTGTACGTGGTCGGCGAACAGGGGCGCAAAAACAAATAGACCCCACATACCGTAAATGATGCTGGGAATGGCGGCTAATAGTTCTACCGCGATGCCAATGGGGCGTTTTAACCAGCGGGGACAAAGCTCGGTAATGAACAGCGCAATTCCAAAGCTGACGGGCACGGCGATCAGCATGGCCAGCAAGGAAGTAACCAAGGTGCCGTATATGGGGATTCGCGCGCCGAAGTTTTCGGTTACCGGGTTCCATTGATCGCTACTTATAAAGCCTAGACCGAATTTGTGCAGGGCGGGAAGAGCGCCCTGGATGAGCACAAACAGTATTGCGCCAATCACGATCAGTACGCTGGCGGCGGCCAGCCATGCTGCACCGGCATACAATGAATCAGGCCATGCTATGTGTCGGCGTGGCGCGGCATTTTCGTTCGCTACCGGCGTTAAGGGTTGTTCAGGCATTTTCTACTCAGAATAGTTGCAGTTTTCTGCTACAGCTGTGTCTGTATTATATACGAAAACACCCCGACCATTGCGGCCGGGGTGGATTCAGACACGCTTGGTACTAGTGGGTCCAGACAGGGGTACCCTGTGAGTCTTTTACTTTCTCACGCCAGGTTTGCTCAACCAGTTTAACGACTGATGCGGGCATTGGTACATAGTCGAGTTTGGCTGCCATTTTTTGACCATGATGATAGGCCCAGTCGAAAAATTTCAGCACTGCACGGCCACGGGCTGGCTTGACCTGTTTTTTGTAGACCAGGATAAAGCTTGCACCGGTAATTGGCCAGCTTTTCGCGCCTGGCTGGTCGGTTAGCACCATGTAGAAGCCTTTGGCATGTTTCCAGTCGGCGTTTGCAGCGGCGGCCTGGAAGCTGGCGCTATCAGGGTCCAGAAATTTGCCAGCACGGTTGCCGAGTTTTACATGGGACATGTGGTTCTGGAGTGCATAGGCGTATTCGACATAGCCGATAGCGCCTTTGATGCGTTTAACGTAAGAGGCTACGCCTTCGTTGCCCTTACCACCGATGCCTACTGGCCATGATACCGCTTTGGCGTTACCAACCTTGCTTTTCCAAGCGGGGCTGACTTTCGACAGATA
>JAADGZ010000147.1 GCA_013152045.1 Gammaproteobacteria bacterium | reverse complement strand
TGTCGCATCGGCTAACACCAGGCATTCTGCCACCCCGTCAACCCACACATCGCTTATCCGCCATACCCAGGAAACAACCCATCTACGCCAATCACCTGATCCCGCTGACCATACCGTCAGTATGCGGACAAACAAAGCCGAATTAAATTTACAGATTATCGCCCTTGTTCTCATCTGCGTCGGAATCATCAGCGCAATGACCTACCTGTGGCCAAGCCAGACTAGCAACCTCGTCGTGATAAAATCCGCAACGGATAGGCCGGTGGTTAAAATTCTGGCGACAAGCAAACCTGATCTTCCTTTCCCTAAAAATACCTCCGCCCCCATCACCAAAACAGCACTGGATGATGAAGCTGATAAAGCGACTACCACCGCCGGGGGTGAAGATCAGGACAACAGAGAAAATCACTACCAGGCAAACATTCAACACCGGCAGCATGAAGTCACCATTATTCTCACGGCGCCCGCCAATGATACGGTGATCCGCACCGACAAGAACGAATCAAGCGCTGATGCACAAACTTCAGAAACTCTTCTAGAGCCAACTCCAAACTTGGCCGCCATTTCGTCCCGGCTTCCCCCCCCGCAACACATTGATCAGGTAATACATATTGTAGTAAGGGGCGACACTCTCTGGCATATCGCCCAGCGCTATATTCACAATCCATTCCGCTACCCGGAACTGGCGCGGCTGAACAACATTCGCAATCCGAACCTCGAACCTCATTTATCCCGGTGATCGGGTTCGCATTATACGAATTTACCGGCAACAACCCACGCCAACCTCCACCGATTAGCAATTCCTGCGCCATCATAAACCGCAAATTATTTTAATGCCCGGCAGCTGTATTGCCGATATATAAATCTGACATCCTGTGAGAGAGAAAAGTATGAGTTTTGAAACTATTCACAATTATTATGAACAGCTGGTGCTGGATAAAATCAATGAGCTGACTGCCAGCACACTGGCAAATGAAAGTGAAGATTTTCTCTGCGATGTAGCCTGCGTAACCTTAAACCAGCTGCCTTCACGCTACGTTCGCCACAATGTTGACATGGTCTTTTACATGCCGATTCAGGAACGGGAATGCATCCAGCAAGAAGTATCCGATGCGGTCAATAAGGCCATCGACTATGTCAACACCCATCGCGGCGAAAAACGTCCACAAACTATCTCACAATAATTGTTTTCATCTATTGCCATGAACGATAAACAGGCCTATAAAACCGAAATCAATATCGAAACGCGCTACATTGTCGAACAATCAGAACCAGAAAAAGAACGTTTTGTATTTACCTATACCATCACAATCCGCAACAAAGGCAAAAACCCGGCTCGGCTGTTACGTCGTCACTGGATCATTACCGATGGCAATGGCAATGTGCAGGAAGTAAAGGGTGACGGCGTGGTGGGCGAACAACCCTACCTGAAGCCGGGTGAAGGTTTTCGTTATACCAGCGGCACGGTACTACCTACGCCGCTGGGCAGCATGCACGGCAGCTATAAAATGATCACCGATGACGGTCATGAATTCGAAGCCGCAATCCCTACTTTTACCCTGTCCATTCCCAACACTTTGCACTGATAGTTCCAGCACTTCGCATTGATAAGACCAATACTTCGCACTGAAAAAACCAGCACTTCGCATTGATAGTGCCAATGCTCCGCATTAATATAGGAGCATGTCACTCAAGCACAGTTATACCTTCCTCGCCCCCGTCTATGATTACCTTGTTGAATCTACCTTTGCCGATCTGCGCCGGAAAAATCTCAGTCGCCTGCAACAGGCTGAAAATGAGGATATATTGCTGACCGGCATCGGTACCGGGCTGGATATCCCCTGGCTGCCTTCGGGTCCCCGTTACACGGGTATCGACCTCACCCCGGCGATGCTGGCCCGTGCCAGAAAACAGATCGCTGGGCGCAAGGATATTGCGCTTAAAGTTGGCGATGCCATGCAACTGCCGTTTGCCGATGAGCATTTTGATACCATCATTATGCATCTCATTCTCGCGGTAGTCCCCAATTCGCAACGTGCCTTGCAGGAAGCCCAGCGTGTTCTGCGCCCCGGTGGGCGCATTCTCATCCTGGACAAGTTTATTCGCCCCGGCCAGCTGGCCCTGAGCCGCCGTCTGCTAAGTATTTTTCTGCGCCACATTGCCACCCGCACCGATGTTGTTTTTGAACCTCTGCTGGCACAATGTTCACAGCTGACCCTGATACGGGATGAACCGGCATTGGCCAAAGGCTGGTTTCGCTATATTGAGCTACAAAAAAATGGAACATAAATAAATGGCTATCTACGCAATCGGCGACCTGCAGGGCTGCTATGACGACTTCCGACGGTTACTGGATCAATGCCATTACAACCCGGATCAAGACAAACTCTGGCTGGCCGGTGACCTTATCAGCCGTGGACCCAAATCACTACCCACCCTGCGCTATGTGGTATCACTGGGCGAAAACGTAATCTCGGTACTGGGCAATCACGACCTGCACATGCTGGCCGTCGATGCCGGCATAAAAAGCACCCGCGATCCCGATCTGATTAATATTCTTGAAGCCCATGACCGAGCGGAACTCATGCACTGGCTGCGTCATCGACCATTGATACACCATGATGCGTCACTCGCTTATACCCTGGTGCATGCCGGAATTTACCCTGCCTGGAGTCTGGAGCAGGCACAAGCCTACGCGGCTGAGCTGCATACAGTATTACGTAGCGACCAGTATCAGGATTTTTTTGAACACATGTATGGAGACCAACCGGATCGCTGGTCTGAGGATCTGCAGGGCTGGGAGCGCCTGCGCTTCATCTGCAACAGTTTCAGCCGCATGCGTTTCTGTAGCCACAGCGGTCAATTATACCTTGAAGCCAAAGGACCGCCCGGCAGCCAGCCGCAAGGCTTCCATCCCTGGTATGCCGTCAGAGATCGTAAAACCCAAGGACAGCGAATTATCTTTGGCCACTGGTCTACCCTGGGCCGACAGTCAGTGGATGACGTCTATGCTTTAGATACCGGCTGCATCTGGGGCGGAGAACTCACCGCGCTACGGATCGACACGCCTGAGCCGCGCTACATCAGTATCAACTGTCCGGCGCATCGTGAAGGTAAATTGGAGTAGGCTCGGTTTGTAACGCAGGGTAATAAACGCAGAGATTATTATTTAATATTTGTACGTTATTTTTCGTTGCACTATCCCGTAGGTTGGTGCTGAATAAAATGAAGCCCAACAGTGCGGCCATATTGTTGGGCTTCGCTATCGCTCTGCCCAACCTACGCGGACTACGTTATTTATCCGAGTCTAAACATTCGGTGCGTTCAAGGATAACAAAACTATGCGCGTAGGCATTGCGTTCATCGGCCTCGCAATCAATACGTTCAAGCTGCCGCCATTGCGACTCATCAAACTCAGGAAACCAGGCATCGCCCGTCACCTCGGTATGCACCCGGATCAGATACATGTGCTGCGCCTGCGGCAACATTTTCGTATAATTTGTACGTTATTTTTCGTTGCACTATCCCGTAGGTTGGTGCTGAATAAAATG
>JAADGZ010000139.1 GCA_013152045.1 Gammaproteobacteria bacterium | reverse complement strand
GGACTGCAGGTTTTGGTATTTATTTTTTCGAGCTTGGAAAATTCCGTGTTGAACTCTTTAACCGCACTATCGGAGGCATTTTGTTGCCTATAGTAGGATGAGGAAACTAGAGTTTCGGCAGTGATTGCAGAAGAAAAAGTAAAACCGACAAAAGGCAGGCAACATTTATTTGTAACATGATACATCGTTCGTCATCCTGATTGATGTGGTTGAAATCCAGTTTCTTACTGTACAAATCTGTAGGAAAAGATTATTAATCTATGTTTTCCATGCTTTTCCTGATTACATCAAGGTAATAATTACACCTTAATCACTCAGCATAAGAAAGGTTTATTGTTATTATCATTATTGTTATTTGTAATAAATTTTCTGCAGTATAAGGGATTAAAAAGAAAATGGAAGTATTACGATAGTTATATGAGGAGCGAGTTAATAAAAAGTTTATAGACGTAGTGCCAACTGGTTAAAAAATAATCCCTCCGGCACTTTTTCCCCTTCACAGTGCCCGAACTGTTCACTATCTTGATACTCCCCTAATATTTCAAAAATATTAAGGAAGATAATAAAAGTAAATATTATTGTGGCTTAGATTGGATTGGTGCTTTAGGTGTTGTTTTCAGATAACCTCCATCGATAATATCTTGCCAACTATCAGTTAGTAACAAGGCATCAAATCTCCTATTATGTGCTGGAGCATCAGGGGCACCGTTACCCTGAGCAATTGTTCCACCTAAAGCTATATCTGTAATTGTTGGATTGTCATTAGCGGCTGTTTTAATATTTGTATATTCAATAATCTTTACCCCATTAATATAAGCAGTAAATGAACCCGTATTATCCGATGCTATTTTAAGAGCGACGACGGCTGAATGCCATTGATCATAAGGTAATTGCATTGTATTTGCTGAATAATAACCACTTTGATTCTGTACGTAAATATCATTTATTTCAAGTTTACGATTAAGGTGGTATGAAGGATTACCCGCAAATATTGTGTAATGGTGATCTTTGTTCAGCATATTTCCCCATTGTCCACGACCTAGTACCCACCTTATTCCTGAGCCGACGATTTCAAGACCTTTATCACCACTTGCCCCTGTTTCATGCCAAATATCCTTTCCGTTAATTCTTGAAAAGTTAAAATACCAAGCTAAGTAAAATGTTTTTCCCATTACATTGCTTATTGGAAGATTCTGAGTATTATGAATTTCTGTAAAGTGATGTGGCTGGCCGGCTACAGTTGTAAATTCGATGTACTTATTTCCTTGTGGAGATTTACCACATGATGTATGACCTCGATAAGCCGAGTTAAATGTCCAGAATGGAGGGTTTGGTAAATCACTTCCATCACATGGATAAGCTTCCGCATCATATTTAAAATATATAGTCGCATAAGAAGTTGCAGATATGCTAAACAAAATAGTGATTAGTAAATTTCTGAATAAAGACATTTTTTGCAGCCCAAATTTAACTTTCTAGAATATATATAATACAAGTATTAATTGATCCAATTAATACTTGTATTATGTATAGCACAGTGTCAGCTGAATCTAGGAAAATACTTATTAGTAAATATTAATGTTGCGTGGTAGTTCACATTATATCAATATCACTAGTATCCGGAAAATTAGTCGAATAGATTCAACTAAATAAGCGTTCCAAATACCAGTACACTTTTATATTTTTGCCATCACATCAAAGCCCCCTGAAAAAGATGAAATGGCTTTCATGAATTTATGAACAGCCTACATATCCAACATGCTCACATGCCGCACCTAAATAAAGTCAGCAAGACAATTGTCAGAACTCTGAGCCAGGAGATTTTTTTTCGATATAGACGGCAAGAAAACTGCCACAGGGAAACGACGCGGGTAATAGTCGTTCCAGTATTCGCGCTCCCACCCCTGCACTTGGCAGAAATATCGCTGTTGCTGATTTGAATGCAAGCGGCTGGGGGGAAAGCACGTCAATCCATTTTCTGACATCCGCCAGTGTGTCCCAACGCGCACCTCGATAGGCACCCTGCCCCTGTTTCTGCCGATAAAGCAGGCTGTGCCTGTTCAGTAAACCCAGCAGTACGCCCCTCTTTGCCAGGCGCCACATTTCCAGTAACGCCTTTTCCGGTTGCGCCACAAAACACAAGCTGGTAATCGCCGAACAATAGTCAAAACTATCACTTTCAAAGGGCAGTGCTTCCGCTGTGCCTTGTATATAAAGCGTTTTTGAATCTTGTTCTCGGGCATATTTGAGTGCCGCCGCATTAGAATCAAGACCGATTGTCTGCAACCCTGAGGCGGCAAAATGGCGCGAAAAATAACCACTGCCACAGCCGATATCAAGTAGGCGCCGATGAATTCCGGTATTTAACTGCACTGGCAACAGTCGCATTAACAGGGAAAATTCTTCCTCCCCGATCCAGTGCCCCCGTGGAGTGTGATACCAGGCTTCATAAGTATCGATATCCACCCATCGTTCTCCTTACCCGACGTTTTAAACCTTCGTTAACAGAAAATATTTTATACAGAGAGCCATCCATGTTCTTGAGAACATTATTTGCTTGTCTGCACACACTGTGTTTTCTGCATGACATTAACATTCTTTATTCGCTCCAGTTCATTGATGTCGCCTTTGATCCGCAGCAAATCCCCGTCCAGAGCCGGTTGGCCATACCACCATTGATAATCTGGTGACTGGTGCGCAACCCCCAGATAAACATTTTTAAGGTGCACGGATTGCATCTCCTGGTAACGTTTTTCAGCAGATTTAAGTTCCTCGCTGGTATACTGCTTGCGCGCCTGTAACAGCAAGTTTCTCGCCTCCCTGACCTTCATGCGAGCAATCTCCAGCATTTTTTCACCATTGTCAAACAAGCGACTAAGATAACGCGGGGCATGACAGTCCTGGCAGACTTGGCGTCTAGCATCCTTGATAGCGTTTATTTCTTGCTTATTTTCCTGTAGCAGATCTTGATTGCGGACCATTGCTGAAACATTATGTCCAGCAGCATGCATATGGCAATAAGCACAGCCGGGAGTGCGATAATTGGCCTGCGCCAGAGGTTGCGTCCAATCCCATTTCTTTTTTTCAAGTTTTAATATCAATCCATGCTTGGAATTAGCGTAACTATGAACCACCGGGGTTTTCTGGCCACCATGACAGGCAATACAGGTTTCATCCTGCCGCGCCTTTACCGCAGCGCCACTATGCGAGTCACCATGACAGGCAACACAGTTTGCTACCGGTTCATCTTTAGCATGGGCGCTCACACGCCACTCAGCCACTAAACTTGCATTTATTTTTTCATGGCACTGAACACACTGATCGTTATTGAATTTTCCTTCCGGAAAGGTTTTTTTATCGGCAGAAAAAGCGGCCCCTGAAAACAAATACCAGGCCAATACAGTACAGACAAAAATTACAGCTCCATTTCTCTGTACCTTAACGTAATCTGCGCTTGATTTAACGCCATCAGGAGAGGAGCTATTCATTTAATTATTCTCCCGATTGTAATCCGTATATTCACCCTGTTTCCAGAAGGCATCGGCTTCAGGCTTAATCCCGGCTTTCTTTTCTGCCTCGCTCAGGGTGCGCAAAACATTGGCGTTACGGCGAATATTTTCCAATGCGCTATCCATAGCCGCATGACCTTTACGAACAAACTCTGCAGCACCATGCGCAGCACCCTTGTAGGCACCTAAATTATCAAAATACCACATATTAAAATAATCCCGTTCAATCGGGGAGACATTATAAAAAGCCGATGCCTGTCCCTCAAAAAAACCTATCCTTTCCATTTGAAAAAAGGAGTTTTCAGAATCAGTTGGATAAGGCGGACGTTGTTTGGCGGATGGATATAACTGTCCCTTACTACGCAGATCTTTTAATATCCCCTCGGCCGCATAGAGTTTTTTCCATGCTCGTTTTCTTTCTGCATCCATTTTAGTCAGTTGCTGTCTAGCCCAATCAGGTTCATGACAGTCGCTGCATAGTTTCACCCATTTTTCCCGTTTCACTTCATTGCCAGAGGTCAGCGGATTAACTTGCTTTAGACCAAACTTCCAAATGGATTTCTCCGCCACTTGATGTTTGCCTCGATTCATATGGCAATAAGCACAAGTCGGTACTTTATAATTTCCCTTTCGCAAAGGCTTCGACCAATCCCAACTGTCTCCTTCAGCCAGATAGATCTGTCCATGCTTCGAAGCAAAGTAAGTTTCATCATCCGGATGAGGGGGGCCGCTGTGACAGGTAATACAAGCCTCAGGACGACGCGCTTCCGCCACACTAAACTGGTGTCGGGTATGGCAGGAATCACACTTAGTCGCAATCGAATGACACTGTAAACAGGCGGTCACTTCTGCCTTGGGTTTATCGACAAAATGTTTTGCATCCTGAGCCCGGTCCATCGCCAGCGCATGCGAAGGAAAACCGAAACGCTTTTCATCATTAAAATCGGCATGCTGAGTGGTATGACAACCACCGCAAATTTTGGGCGTAGGTAAGTGCAGGTTTTGGTGATCATGGCCGTGACAATCGGAGCAATAAACAATTTTCTTCGCCTGTGAATGGCGACTCTTGCGCCAATCATTAACGATACCTGGCGTTACTGCGGCATGACAAGAAACACATTCCTTGCCTTTGAACACACCGGTCATGGTCTTTACCGACTCGTAAAAGTTATCAGGATCCCAGTAAGAAAAAATAGGCTCTGGCTTCCATAACCGCGAATATAAACCTGCTCCCGCACCACTCTCGCTCCATTTGACATAATAAAAACCGACCGGCACTACAATCATAATGATGATGAGCGGAATCCAGATATAACGTACTCTCTTTGCTTTCATGAGCGACTCTTCCACCAACGGATAAACCCTAACAACATAAACAGGAAAACCCCCACCCATAACAACCAGAGTCCACCACCTTCCGCGCCCTGTTGGGTCCCGGCAATCACCTGATCACTACCTTCTAAAAGCATCATGTGTTCCCTGGTATGATGCGCCCACGCAGGCAAAGATAACATTGATAAGATAACCATTAATTTTTTCATCATACTTTTGTATAACTCTAAATATGCTAACCATGCAGGTTAGGCTGAATGCTGTTTATGAATTCTAACGACCCATCATAAAATGATGGGCATCGTTTTACTCAGCCCAACCTACGATTTTTTTAAGCTTATACACGGGTCGGAAACTGTCAAGAATACCTTCAGCCGCACACCGTCCAGCGGCAACAGCGGTAACAATCAGATCGGGTCCATGGGTGTTGTCGCCACCGGCATAGATTTTCGAATGCGAGGTCCGTCCCTGTGCATTGATACGAATAAGACCTTGCTCATTCGTTTTTATACCCAGTTGCGACAACCATGATGGTGCCTGCGCTAGCTGACCGATAGCAAAAATCAGCGCATCACAATCCAGAATCATTTGCACCGATATATCACCAGCCTTATCAAAACTCACTGCAGTGATCTTCTGCTCGCCCATAATTTCAAGCGGTGAAGTTTCAAATATAAACTGCACACCTTCATCCTTTGCCATCTGCTGTTCTTTCGGCGAGGCACGCATCGCCTTCTCTGCCCCGCGACAGATCACGCTAACGCTAGTGGCACCCTGACGAATTGCCGAGCGAGCACAATCCATGGCGCTATCACCACCACCCAGCACCAGCACCCGTTTAGCTGACATAGCGTCACCACCATTATTGCGATTAACTTCGGCTAGAAAATCCAGCGCTGTATAAACACCGTCAAGATCACAGCCGGGTATATCCAGTGTCCGCGAGATCTGTGCACCGAGTCCCAGGAAAACCGCGTCATAACTGTTCACCAGTTTTTGGATCAGCGTTGCACCCACTTCGATGCCCATTTGAAAATGCACCCCCCGCTGTTCAAGCAAGCCCTGACGTCGTCTGAGGATGGATTTCTCCAGCTTAAAAGGCGGCACTGCGGTGGCCATCAAACCACCTGCCAACATTCCCCGATCAAACACCGTCACTTCACAACCGGTCTTGTTCAGTTCATCAGCACAGGCCAGTCCAGCCGGGCCCGCACCGATAATAGCGATGCTTCTGCCTTTGTGTTTTTGTTTCTCTGGCTGCGCCGGTTGCCAGCCCTGTCTGAAAGCCTCATCGGTAATAAAGCGTTCCGCCAGACCGATAGTAACGGCACCATCTTCTTCTCTGGCTTTGGTGCAACTACCTTCACAGAGGCGATGCTGGGGACAAAGACGGCCACAGACTTCTGGCAAATTACTGGTAGAATGTGAGATCTCCGCCGCTGTTTTTATATCACCACTGGCAAGTGCTTCCAGCCATTCAGGAATACGATTTTTTAACGGACAGGCATTTGTGCACCCCGGCACACCACAGTCCAGACAGCGGGCCGCCTGTTTCTGAATCTGTGCAAAAACAGGAGACAAACTCACCTCTTGCCAGCCCTGACGGCGCTCGGTAACAGGCTGATAGCCGCTATCTTGTCGTTCTATTTTATCTGTAGTTTTACCTTTTAATAAATGACTGGCATTTTGCCTCAGGGCAGGCCGGAATAGATTACGCACATCGCGCACTTCCAGCGCATCGGTCGGACAGGAGACGACACAGCGGGCACAACCCATGCAATCTTCCAGCGCAGTAATACGCCCTGCTTCCTTACCCTGTTTCCATACCGGGATACCCATATCGCAGACCTGTTCACAACGCAGACAATCAATACATTTTTCCGTATCCATGTTGATGCCATAAAAACCAGCATGGTTAAGCAGGCCAAAGGTAGCACCATAGGGGCATAGGTAACGACAATAAAAACGATTACCAACGACGGGGGCAATAAAAAAACTGCCAAAATAAGTCATCGCGACGACAAGATAAAAGCCACCAACAAAACTTACTGTCCATGAATTGGGTGGGAACTGAGTAACCACCATCACACCAACGTAGTAAATAAAGAAAAACCACTTTGAGTGACGCAACTTCCAGGTCCAATCGGAACGCAGGGTGCGATCACGAAAAGCAAAGCCCACAGTTTCACGCACACCGACACAGGGGCAGTTAAAACCACAGATAATACGGCGACCAAATAAAAATACAGCGACCAAAATTAAAAAGAACGTTATGGTTCCAGGAACATGCAGGGAAGGAAATACCGGCTGCCCCCAGAGAAAGCCTACATAGGGTTCAGATACTGGATACAGCCAGGGGATCAACCACCAGAATACGGTCACCATAAAAACAAGAATCATCAGCCGCTTGCGGGTATAAGCATTTTTCTCCGCCAGGATACGCCAGAGTCCGAAGCATAAAATAATTGCATATTCGGTATAGCGATTGAGCCAGATAGGGTTCTCGAACCACATTAACCAGGTTTCATTCAGCCAGCCAACAAAGGCCAGGGTAAATGCCGCCATGCTCAACAACTGAACTGATAGGCTATAGCGCGCCGGCATAAGATCCTGTTGCGTACTCTTAACAACGCGAGGATTATGGGTCTGGGTATTTTTTATTTGCATTATCATGCCATCGTTCAGTATGCAAATTGGGCATATAGCTGTTGCTTAACCCAATCTGCATTTGTTTCGGTGAAATAAATCTGTTTCAGAAAACCATAACCTTATCACTGTCTTTAACCCAGGAAGACAGCGCTTTCATAGAGCCTCGTTCGACACCCTCGATCATGCTCGCTTCATCAATGGCACAGCCATCCAGCGCCATACCACAGGCTCGCACCTCAAGACCACAGTCAATCAACTCAGAAATAAAAACCTCAAGATTCACCATGCCGTCTGGTGCTTGCTGATTCCTTCGCCCGACTTCAACCCCATCATCAAGCAGGTGTACCCGAACATCCATATCTTCTGTCAATGCTGCACAGGCAAAACGCAGCGCATGCCAGGCCTTATTATTGGTTTTATAAGGTGCGTTTTGAATAACAATGATGACACTGGACATGGTTTTACCTCGCTAAGAAAAATTGTTCAATCAAAATATAACTGGCCACCAATACCAGGAAAAAGCCAAACCCTCGTTTGAGCAGATCCGCTGGCAAGCGGTGGGCCAGCATACTTCCCACAACGCTTCCGGTAATGGCTATGCTGGTAAATATCGCCATCAGAGAATAATCAATCTCCACTGCTCCGGCATAGCCTGCAAAGCCGGAAAAAGACTGCAGCGCCACAATGCTTAACGACGTCCCTACTGCCTGTTTCATAGGCAGACCGGAAAGCAACACCAGAGCCGGAACAATCAGAAATCCACCGCCAACACCAACTACTCCGGATAGAAGTCCCACCGCAACTCCATGCAGGGCGATATGCCGATAATCTATATTATTACAGTGACCATCAGCACACTCCGTGCAGGCAGCACCTACAGATTTGTGCTGTGCTATCGGTTTTAACATTCGCCAGGCGGCCGCATACATCACCAGCGCAAATGCACTGAGCTGGATGACTACCGGCGTGATAAGCCCGAGTTTGGCACCGGCAAAGGAACCGATAACGCCAAATAAACCAAAGATGGCAGTAACCTTGAAATTCACATTACCCTTGCGCCAGTGCTGCAAGGCCGTGATGGTCGCGGTTACTGAAACAATCCCAAGACTCATGGCAATAGCCGACTTGGGTTCAATATGAAGTAAATAAAGCAGTGCGGGCACGGTAATAATAGAACCACCACTGCCAAATACTCCCAGCAACATGCCTGTAATCAGGCCTGCAAAAATAACTGTAATCGACATACTCTTTTCCTTTTAAAAAATTCAGGCACAAAAGCCTCAGAATATATAAGTTGGTTTAACTCAATAATCGATGTTGGGCTTCGTACCTCAGCCCAACCTACCTTTATTTGATCGGATACCCCTGTTTGTTCCAGTCCGTCATCCCCATCTTCGCCACATGCACATCGGCAAAACCTTTTTGTGTCAATATCTGCGCAGCCTTTGCTGATTTGCGATCCGTGCGGCAGATAGTGACGATGGTTTTTTCCAGATAATCATCCAGCTCATGAATACGCGCATTCAGTTCTTCCAGCGGCAACAACCTGGAACCGGCAATATGCCCCTGCTCCCCCGCATAATCTTCTGGCGTACGCACATCCAGCACCAGCACATCTTCTCCTGCATCCAACTTCTGCTTCAGTTCTGCAATCGTAAGCATGGGTTTGCTGCGCAATTTGCCAATCAAACGTGGCAGAAAACTGACTACTGCCAGCAACGCTAACGCTAGCATGGCTTTCTGGACAATATCTTCACCGCCGGTTGCCGCTTCACGACCGATATAACCCAGGTAGGTATAAGCAATCGCGCCGGGTAACATGCATATATAACTGGCAACAATGTACTGACTGAAACTTATACGGGTCAGACCTAGAGCATAATTCAACAAGTTAAAGGGAAATAAGGGCACCAGGCGAGTAAAGGCGATAAAACGCCAGCCCTCGTTTTCGACGCCATTTATTAATTGTTTCATCCATCCGCCAGTTTTTTTCTCCACCCAGTCCGAAGCTAGATAGCGCGCAGCAAGAAAGGAAATGATCGCGCCGATGGTCGCAGCAGTAAGATTATAGAAAGTGCCCAGCAGTGGCCCGAACAAAGCACCACCAGCTAACGTCAACATCGACCCAGGTACAAAAAAAACGGTAGCCAATATGTAAATCAACATAAATAACAGCGGTCCAGCTGCACCCGCGCCCTGCACCCAGGACTCCAGTGCTGCAGTATCCAGCTGATCCCGATACATGACTGCCAAGGCAATACCGGCAACTAGCAAAAACAACAGACTAAAACGTAATAATTTTGAATTCATAATATGACCTGTTAAGCCGGTTTAGGAGTTTTCATTCCATTGGCGACGATTAATCACGTAACCACTAAGCTTGCCTACAAAAGGCATGCTCAAGATTCCTGTTATCCAGGTACTTTGTTTTAGTTCTCTAAATTTATGGATGCCAATAATCATAGCCTGATGGCCCATTCGCGGCTGTGAACGGTAAGTTCCAAGTAACCGGTCCCACCAGCTGAGGCTAAAACCAAAATTACTATTTGCTTCATCATCTTCCACTGAGTGATGTACCCGATGCATATCCGGGGTAACAATAAAATAACGCAACAGCCTGTCCAGGCCTTTAGGCAAGCCCACGTTGCCGTGATTAAACATAGCCATCGCATTGAGTACGACTTCAAAAATAATCACCGCTACCACCGGCGGACCTAATAGCAAAATTGTTGCGAATTTAATCAACATGGAAAGAATGATCTCAAGTGGGTGAAAGCGCGCCCCGGTGGTGACATCGTAGTCAAGGTCGGCATGATGCACCCGATGCAAACGCCAAAGTACTGGGATAGCATGCACCATCACATGTTGTAGATAGATGATGAAATCCATGATAATGACAGCTGCGATAATCGCCACAAAATCCGGTATCGCATAGTAATTAAACAGCCCCCAGCCCTGCGCATGGGCAAAGGCAGCAACACCTACCGCCGCAGCGGGAAACAGCAGGCGCAAGATAAAGCTGTTAAGGAAAACCAGTCCCAGATTATTACTCCAGCGAAGCAGTTTCGAGACCTGCAAGACCCGCCGTGGCGCACGCCATTCCCACACGGCCATCAGAATAAAAATGCCAAAAAAGAAGCTGAGTCGAATACTCACTTCATTGGCCAGCACAAAGTCTGTCATCGTAAATAATCTCTCTAAAAGTTGAAGGGGGAATTTGCCCCGCCCACAAGGAGTGCTAAAATTAGTATAGTGGTCATCTATTCAATAGATCAATTGAATAGTAGAATAGAGGATTTTCAAGATATGTCAAGCGGACATTTTAAACAGGATTTATTTATCCAGTTTGCTCGTATAGGAAAAGCATTAAGCAATGCTAACCGACTGGAATTAATAGAGTTTTTGGCCCAGAGCGAACGTAGCGTCGATCAGCTGGCCAAAGTCTCCAATCTCAGTGTCGCCAACACCTCCCAGCATTTGCAGCAATTACGCCAAGCCGGGCTGGTTATTTCCCGCAAACAGGGCTTAAAAGTCTTCTACCGGCTGAGCGGCGATGATGTCATTGGTCTGTTGGAAGCCGTGCGAGGCGTGGCCGAGCGTCATCTGGCTGAAGTAAATCAACTGGTGAAAACCTATCTTACCGTGAAGGACAACCTGGAGGCCGTGCCCGCTCAAGAACTGCTGGATCGTGCGCGCGAGGGGCTGGTCACCGTGCTGGACGTACGGCCACCAGAAGAATATGCTGCCGGCCATGTGCCCGGTGCGGTCAATGTACCGCTCAGTGAACTAGAACAGCATCTTGATAAACTCGATCCTCATCAGGAAGTGGTTGCCTACTGCCGAGGCCCCCACTGCGTACTGGCCTTTGATGCGGTAGCGCGCCTGCGGGAAAAAGGCCTCAAGGCCCGCCGTCTGGAAGACGGCTTTCCTGAATGGAAAAAAGCGGGATTGCCGGTTGAAACATAACGATCAGAAAAAAGATTTACACTTCACAAAGATTAACTTAATCAATAAAAGGAATATCACTCATGAGCCATGAAACACCCGATAGCTGCTGTGGCACCCCCCCCTCTGAACAAACAGAAGACCGTCAGCATAGCCAGAATGACGATATACGAAAGCATGTTCGCGACAGTTATGCCCAAGTTGCCGAAGCCAGTAATAATGGTGAAAGCTGTGGAGTCGAATCCTCCTGTTGCGGCGTTTCCGCTGAACTGGACATCAATACCCTCAATTCCCTACGCCTTGGTTACAGTGAAAACGATATGGGCAGTGTTCCAGAAGGTGCCGATATGGGACTGGGATGTGGGAATCCTCATGCCATTGCCAGTCTGAAAGCAGGCGATAAGGTCGTTGATCTTGGCAGTGGCGGTGGTTTTGATGTGTTTCTCGCCGCTCGCGAAGTAGGCGCAAACGGTTTGGTTATCGGTATCGACATGACCCCAACTATGATCAGCAAGGCACGCAATAATGCCGATAAAGCAGATTTTAGCAATGTTGAATTTCGGCTGGGTGAAATTGAACATCTACCCGTTGCTGACAACAGCATCGATGTTATTATTTCCAACTGTGTTATCAATTTATCTCCTGATAAAGCGCAGGTTTTCCGTGATGCCTTCCGCATACTAAAACCACAGGGCCGACTGGCTATTTCAGATGTCGTCGCTGCAATCGAATTACCAGAAGAAATGCGTAACGATAAAAAATTGCATGCCGGCTGCATGGCCGGTGCCTCCCTGATTGAAGATCTTCGCGACATGCTGGAACAAGCAGGCTTTGAACAAATAGAAATAACCCCCAAAGATGAATCCCGTGAATTTATCCGTGACTGGGCTCCTGATACAGGCGTAGAAGACTACGTTCTATCAGCCTATATCCAAGCACTCAAACCCGCTTCATAACAGGCGCAGAATTAACCAATAACAAAAACAGCGGGGATGACAACAAAATGGAAAAAAACAGACCCCTGAAAAAATTTGTCTATCATATTCTCATTCGCCGGCTAACGCTGGCGGCGCTTATCATTGCCGGTGTAGTTTCATTCATCGCCTATGATCATTCTAAAGACATGGTCATCGACACTGTAATCAAAGTCTCTCAACTGAAAATTAGCATGGTTCGTGCTCAATTTAGGCAACTGATGAAACAAGGCAAGCTTGAAACAAAACAGGCTCTGCTTGAAGCCATAAACTATCCTCCAGGTTCAAACATACGCATCAGGGAAGGACGCTATGTCTATGCCATGATTTATAATAACCAGGGGCATCATATCGAAGCCTATGAAGACCACAACTATGCCCCTTTAAATACTGTCAAGCAGTACATCAACAACATGCCCGCAAGCTACCCAACTACCGACAAACTTGAATATTCTGTAATAGATATTGCCGGCCAACCCTATATCTATACCAACACCCGCCTAATCGCAGGTGCAAAACAGTCCCCCATCTATCTACATGCAGTATTCGCCCTCTCTGACTATGCGATTGAACTGGTCAGAAAGCAGATTATGGAAACTATTTTTTACGTGTTTACAATTGTCTTTTCAACCACCTTGCTGCTCTATCCCGTAATTACTCACCTGGCAGGAAAACTTTCTGACTTTTCCACCAGCCTACTCAATGCCAACCTTGAAATGTTGGAGGTGCTAGGTGCGACCATTGCTAAGCGCGATAGTGACACTGACGCGCATAATTACCGCGTAACTATTTATGCCGTTGCTCTTGCAGAAGCAATCGGCCTTGAGAAAAAGGCAATGAAATCACTTATCAAAGGTTCATTTCTGCATGATGTCGGCAAAATTGGTATCCGTGACAATATCCTTCTCAAACCTGGGAAACTGGATCAAGATGAATTTTCAACCATGAAAGATCACGTCAACCACGGCCTGGATATCATTCATAATTCCGATTGGTTGCAGGATGCCGAAGATGTGGTAGGCGCACATCATGAAAAATATAATGGCCAAGGTTATCCTCAAGGTCTAGCTGCTGATGCCATTCCATTAAATGCTCGAATTTTTGCCATCGCGGATGTCTTCGATGCCCTGACATCCCGTCGGCCTTACAAGCAACCCTTTTCATTTGAACAAACCATGCAAATTATTCAACAGGAGAAGGGAACTCATTTCGATCCTGAACTAGTAGACAAGTTTAGCCTGATCGCCAACAAGCTGTACTCTGAATTTTCAGGCCGTGATGATGGTGGGCTCAAAGATCAGCTTCACATAGTGACAAACCGCTACTTTCATAGCGGCATCAATACGCTCAGTTACTAAATCAGTCAAGAAAGGGTTATTTAACGCCAGAATAGAGTTTCTTGACAAGCTGATCATCTGGGCGTAGTTTTCTATGTCAATAACCATAGATTAATTCTATCATTAATGGGTGTTATATTTTGCCCTGTGAAATAGTAGATGTTTATTTAAATTGTTAATTCATCACAGGTTTCCACTATGGCAACAAACAACATTCGTATACTTTTGCTCAGTATTTTTGCACTTTTTATCCATGCCTGCAGTACAACCGCCAACCTAAAAAACGTATGGTTTGACAAGCAATACACGGGCGCGCCACTGAAAAACGTCATGATTATAGCGGTAACAAAAAACACATTAAACAGGCGCATTTTTGAAGATGCTTTAGTCAGCCAATTTGGTCAAAATGGTATCAAGGCAAGCGCCAGCTATCGCTTATTTCCTGGCGTAGACAAACTCAGTAAAAAAATAATTTCGAAAAAGGCCAAGGCACTTAACCTGGATAGCATCATCGTTACCACCATCACGGCAATTGAAAATGAAGAGCTCTACTACCCGCCAGTAACAAGCTATGCCACTCCCCTGCCCTATTATTACAATATATGGACTTATTACCCCCAGGTTTACCAAAAACACCATACCCATGGTTACAAAATCAACTATGAAAATGTAAAACTGGAAAGCAATCTCTATCAGCCTGACTCTGGCAAACTTCTGTGGTCCACTCAAACCAAAATATTTGATCTTAAATCCCGAAATATTAAAACACTATCAGAATCACTAGCCTGGGAATTTATTCAATCTATGCGCAAAGCTAAACTTATTAAATAATAATGAAAGCATTTTAATTCACAGCCCTACCTCTGCCGCTGACTAGTAATGGAAAACTCGACCTTTGTTATTTATCCACTCGCCTTGTTGGTTATTGCTTTTTATATTGGCGGACTTGTTGCCGTTATTCATGTAATTATGAATGGGCGCACTGCGCAAGGCACGGTAGCCTGGGTTATTGTTCTGCTCGAACTTCCCTATATTGCACTTCCACTTTACCTGGTTTTTGGAGGACATCGTTTTTGGGGTTATATTAAGGCCCGCCGCAGTGGTGACACGGAGTTGCATCATATCGTCGAAGGTCTGCTAGATTATTCTGGTGGTAAAAATCTGACCTGCGATGCCCCAATTCCATTCAAGGATATCGTTAGTTCGTTAACAAAATTACCTGTCACCCGAGGCAACAGAGCGCAGCTCCTGATCGACGGAAAAAAGACTTTTCAGGCTATTTTTGAATCAATCGATGCGGCCAGCGACTATATTTTGGTGCAATTCTTTATTATACGAAATGATTATCTCGGCCAGAAACTAAAACAAAAACTAATCAGAAAAGCGCAACTAGGCACCCAGGTTTATCTACTCTATGATGAAATTGGCTGTTTTAATTTACCCAAGCGTTATCTGCGTGAACTTGAGCGTGCTGGTGTCGAGGTGAGTGGTTTCAAAACGGCTCGTGGTTGGGCGCATCCCCTACGCATAAATTTTAGAAATCACAGAAAAATCGTTATCGTCGATGGCAAAATTGCTTATGCCGGCGGTCTTAATGTGGGTGATGAATATCTGGGCCATTCATCACACTTCGGCCACTGGCGCGACACCCATCTTAAACTTGAAGGTCCCAGTGTTCATATCCTGCAACTAACTTTTTGTGAAGACTGGTACTGGGCTACACATCGGGTTCTTACGCTTGATTGGCAACCTGACAAGCTAACTTATTCAGATCAACGCATTCTTCCAATTCCGTCCGGCCCCGCCGATAAAATGGAAACTTGCACCCTGTTTTTTGTCCAGGCTATCAATTCGGCAAGAACACGACTCTGGATAGTCAGCCCTTATTTTGTTCCCGATGAGCAAGTCATGACCGCGTTGCAACTAGCTGCTCTACGCGGCGTAGATGTGCGTATTTTGTTGCCGGACAAACCGGATCATCTGCTGGTTTATCTATCCTCGTGGTCGTACTATGAGCAGGCAGAATATGCCGGGGTTAAAATCTACCGTTACCAGAAAGGGTTTCTTCACCAAAAAGTCATGCTCATTGACAATGATTATGCCACTGTTGGTACAGCCAATTTCGATAACCGTTCATTCAGGATCAATTTTGAAATTACCGTGATGGTTCTGGACAAAAATTTCTGCCGACAGGTGGAGGAAATGCTAAATGATGATTTTAGTCACTCAGTTCTGGTTAAAGCCGATGAATATACTAACAAACCTTTCTGGTACC